>JAGQIY010001145.1 GCA_020430865.1 Myxococcales bacterium | reverse complement strand
TGGAGGAACCAGCGGCGCAGCAGGCTCTGGCACCAGCGGCGCAGCGGGCTCGGGCGCCGGCGGCTCCGGGACGGCTGGTTCGTCGACCGCGGGCTCCGCCAGTGACGGCAAGAACGGTTGCGCCGCGAGCGCGCTGGTTCCGTTCAAGGCCCCTCCCGACGGCTACGAGTGCGGCAGCACCACCGCCAACACCTCGGGCACGGTGAGCGGACTCACCAACTTCACCACCTACACCGTCGGCGTCGCGGCCTACGACGATCTCGGCAACGTGGGGACGCTGTCCGAGCTGGCGTGCGCGACCCCCGAACCCGTGGATGACTTCTTCGAGGTCTATCGGCGGGCGGGAGGCAAGGGCGGCAATGGCTACTGCGCCATCAACCAGACGAGCACACCGGGCATGCTCGGCCTGGTGCTGAGCGCCATGGGCCTGCTGGTCTGGCGCCGCCGCCGCATGCCGTGAGCCGGCCAACCCCACGGAAACAAGGTTCACCCGTCACTGCGAGACGCCGCACTCCAGAACTCCAGTTGACTCGCGCGCGAGCGCGATGCACGACGCACCCCAAGGTAACCAGGACTCTCAGCGTGTTCGACTCCCAGCATCTCTGGCGCACCCTGCGCAAACCATCGGCGCTAGCGGCCTTCGCCGCAGGCACCTTCGCCTGGGTCGGCCCCGCAGCCGCGCAGGGTGTAGACGAGCTCGGAGCCTATGGCGGGCGTGAGAACTATCACTACGAGTCGCCGCAGTACGGAGCGCTCGAAGTGCGCTTCGGACGCTACGTACCGAACGTGGACGATGAGTTCGGAGGCAGCGCCACGCCCTACGCGGATACGTTTGGCGACGACAGCCGCTACCTCATCGGCCTGGAGTTCGACTGGCAGGCGTTGCGCATCCCGCACTTCGGAAGCCTCGGCCCTGGCATCGGCTGGGGATACACCAAGTCGACTGCGGACTCGCCCATCGCCAGCACTGGAGAGCGCTCGGACCAGGAAACGAGCTTGGCGATCATGCCGATGTATCTCGTGGCCGTGCTGCGGGTCGACTTGCTGGCGAAGGACTACGGCATCCCGCTGGTCCCGTACGGAAAGGCCGGCCTCGGCTACGCTTTGTGGTGGAGCCGATCGGGGGACGAGTCAGCGCGGGACGACAGTGGCGCCATCGGCCGCGACACGTCCTATGGCTGGCAGTTTGCGCTCGGCGGCATGTTTCTCCTGGACTCGCTCGATGAACGCAGCGCGATCGAGATGGACGAGAACTCGGGCGTGAACAACTCGTACTTCTTCCTCGAGTGGTACGTGAGCAAGCTCGACGGCTTCGGCGGCGACAAGATGAACGTCGGCGACAACACCTGGATGCTGGGTCTGGCGCTGGAGTACTGAACCCTCGCGGCGGCTACGCGTCGCTCGAGCCAGTCACTCCACGCCGCGAGACGCTTTCAACGGCTCAGCGCCAACGCAGCAAGCGATCGATGTGGGTGCGTTCCCACTCCAGCGCACGCTCGTAGTGGCGAAACTCCTGCTCGCGACGCAGGAACTCATCGCTGTGCAGGATGAGTCGACCATTGCTGCGCTCCGCCGGCACGACATGGTGCAGGAGCTCATGAAAGACGATGTACTCGACGAAGTACCGGGGCACCCAGCGGTTGTCCAACACCGGGTGGATGCGGATCAGGCGCTGCGGTGAGTTGTAGGTCCCCAGCTTGATCGCTCGACGGCTGCGTCCCCGGGGCTTCGTCTTGCGCGCCCAGGTGATCAACACATCGTCCGTCGAGCCATCGAAGTAGCGCAGATCCAGGCGCTGCTTGATCTGCAACAGGTCGTGATGCTGCCCGCGAGAACGAAGCGGAACCGTGATGCGACGCTTGGGGCGAATGCGGTGCCCATTGGCTTCGATGAAGTCCCCGATGATCTGGGAGGACTCACGGTCTCCGTGTGCAACGAACTGCACCAGCGCCTCGAGCACACGCTCGGGCGCATCGAGGAACATCATGTGCACGCGGACCCGCGGGATCCCCCGTTCCTTGCCACAGCTCACCATGCGGTGAAGGTTGTCGGTGACCGCGAGGCGCACGGGCTGCCCCAGCGCGTTCTCGATACGTCGCTCGAGCGACTGGCGAGCGCCTTCGTGAACGAAGATCTGCGGGACACGGGTCGCGAACTGGAGCGGGAGCTGCAAGGCGCGCCAGTCGGGGAGCCTCACTGCAGCAGGCGCCAGACGCGGAGCGTGAGTCAGCGGCTTCGCACGCCCGCGCCGCACTCCAGCAGGAGTGGCGAGGAGCCAGGGAAGCGAAGCGGTTCGAGGCATGAGTGAGGACACGCCGACCATCGGCGTGGGAGGTTGGCGAGTTCCTGACGTCTTGGACGTTTCGAGGGACGCTCTTGGCACGTACGGATGGCCCTGGGCGTCGTCAAGGCAGCCCCAGAGGCCCAATGATTTCCACAACCTAGAGGGCGTGCTTGGGGAGCCACTCGAACTCGGGCCAAGCGCTTGAAATCAAAACGAAAAGCCTGTGGCGAAGAGGCAAAGCGCGGACAAACCGGGGCGAGTTGTCCCCAGTTTGCGCGCAGTAGGCTGGGGTCAGCCGGGGGACAGCCAGGCCGCTGTTCTGCCCAAGCCCTCCAGAAGTTATCCACAGGCTGTGGAAACGCAGACCCTGCCGCCGCACACACTCGGCAGGGCCAGCCTCCGGCCTGACGCGCGATCAGTTGCGTGCGCTGGGCCGCTGCTTCGCCTGCTTCGCCGCGCCGTTCACCTTCTCCGGAGGCGCCTCTTTGCGCTCCGCGGCCTGCGCCTCTGCAGCAGGTCCGCTCAGCTTGCGCTGGATGCCAGCACGCTCCAGCACCATCTGCTCGAGCTTCTCCATCAGGGCGGGATGCTCTTCCAGGTACTGACGCGAGGCATCGCGCCCTTGGCCGATGCGCTCGCCATCCATCGAGTACCAGGCGCCGCTCTTCTGAACGATGCCGGCATCCACTGCGTGATCGAGCACCTCGCCGGAGCGGCTCACGCCGTTGCCATAGATGATGTCGAACTCCACCTCGCGGAACGGAGGCGCCATCTTGTTCTTCACCACCTTCACGCGGGTGCGGTTGCCGACCACGGACATCTCGCCCTTCTTGTCCTTGTTGGCTTCCTTGATGGCACCGATGCGTCGCACGTCGAGGCGCACCGAGGAGTAGAACTTGAGCGCGTTACCGCCGGTGGTGGTCTCCGGGCTGCCGAACATCACGCCGATCTTCATGCGGATCTGGTTGGTGAAGAAAAACAGCGTATTCGAGCGGGAAACCGAGCCGGTCAGCTTACGCAGCGCCTGACTCATCAGCCGCGCCTGGAGACCGACGTGGGAGTCACCCATGTCGCCTTCGATCTCTGCCTTGGGCACCAGAGCGGCAACCGAGTCGACGACGATGATGTCGACGGCGCCAGAGCGCACCAGCATCTCCCCGATCTCCAGCGCCTGCTCACCGTAGTCGGGCTGGCTGATCAGCAGCTCGTCGGTCTTCACCCCGAGGCGCCGAGCGTAGGTCACGTCCAGCGCGTGCTCCGCGTCGATGAAGGCCGCCACACCGCCTTGGCGCTGCACGCTCGCGATGGCGTGGAGCGTCAGCGTGGTCTTGCCGCTGGACTCCGGTCCGAAGATCTCGACGATGCGCCCGCGCGGATAGCCACCGATGCCGAGTCCCAGATCGAGGCCGAGGGAACCGGTGGGAACGACAGGAACGTCAGCGCCGATCTTCTCGCCGTCCTTGAGGCGCATGATCGCGCCGCGACCAAACTCTTTCTCGACGCTGGCAACGGCGAGCTCGAGGGCTTTGGCTTTTTCCTTTTCGTCCATCATGGCGTCTCCTGTCTGATCTTCCGGGCCCGATCGGGGCGAGCCACTCCGCGTGCGTTGGGCGGGGCTCGGCGATTACCTGGCTGTTAGTCCTGCGAACGACCGAACAAATACTGTTCAACCGTTCAGATGTCAATTCGGCGGCGGAAGAGCGGGGCGAGTTGCTCTCGGTGACCTCCGACGACCCAACGGAATATGCTGGATTTTCTGGGAGTTAGCTAGCCCCAGCAGGGACAGACAATGTCCGTTTCAGGGAGCGCGGCGCCTCACCCCCAACCCTGGATCCGTTGGCGTCTAGAACTCACAGCCTGGCTCCGAGCTCCTGGCTCCGCCATCGAACCAGTCGAGCAGCGTCTGTTTCTCGGCGGTGGTCAGACCCTCGACGGGAGGATCGAGCGGCGTCTTGGAGTCGTTGAAGAACGTGGCGGGCATGAAGTCCGTCTCCACCGCGTTCTGCATCGCCTGCCAGCGTGGGTTGCCCAGGTAGTCTGCCTGGGTGTCTTGCCAGGTCGCGAGGCTGAAGGGCGCGCCGTTCTCGGTTGGATCCCCATGGCAACGCAAGCACTTGGCCTGGACGACGGCGTAGACGTCGCACGGATATCCGGGGCCGGCGCTAGTGCCCGTGCCGCCACCACCACCACTGCCGCCAAGGTTTTCGATGGAGTCGCAGTCGTAGCTCGTGCACTCCGCCGCGTCGTGATCGCCGCAGGCCACGAGCCAGGTGCCGCCGAGCAACCCTGCGAGCAGCAGTCTTGGCCAGCGCGACCTGGCCAGCGCGCGCTCCCCACCTCGCTCACAACGCTGTTTACCCATGCCCTCCGACTCTAACCCGTGAGCCTCGCTCGGGCCTGCGCTTTGGGCATGGGATCCGAAGATCTCTCGCATCGGCATGCCGGAGCCTGGGCCCCCTCGCGGCGTTCGCGTTCGCTCTGGGCTCGCACCTGTGGATGGACGACCTCGGCAAGTTCGAAACGACGGCAGAGTTCGCGGACGACTCATACGACGACATTCGCGGGTCGTTGACCGAGACAGGGCTCGGTGACCACGCCGCGCTGTTCATCGGGTCCGACGGCGGCGGTTCGGAGAGCCTGCTGATGGTCGACGAGAGTTCAGCGGCGGGTTACGGGATCTACCGATTTGCCAACGACGGGATGCCCTACAGCAACGGCAAGGATCTGATCCGCGTCGGGCTCGTCGGCGACCTGCTACGAGAGCTCGCGGAAGCGCGCGACGGACTCTCCGACGATCTCCAGGCGGTCCTCGAGTCGCTGTAGCGTCGACCC
>JAGQIY010001144.1 GCA_020430865.1 Myxococcales bacterium | reverse complement strand
GCGACTACCCAGACAGCGACGCCTCGCTGCCTTCCGAGCTCGGCGGATACGAGACGTACTCCCTGGGACTCCAGCTCGAAGCGAAGTGCATCATCGAAGGACTGCCGGGTTGGCTCACGCTGGGAGCTGGCCAGCGCAAGCAAGCCCAGTGCCGCAAGACCCCCTGCGAGCCAAAGTACAGAGTCGTCCCGCTTCGTCACAGAGGCAAACCTATGCCACGTCGGCGGCGGGGGCAACTGGCTCGGGAGGCCCAGTCAACCTGGGACGCGTCACCAGCACCTGTGTTTTCGCAGAGTTGTGGCCGTCGCGAAAACGGCGCCACCAGCCACTGCGTCACCCATCCGGTCTCCCTCAGCACCCCGCGCAAGGGCCGCTCCGTCATCGGCTCCACCCTGTCCATTGCCTCAAGCGACACGACGTACGCCTGGATCGCCGGGCTCAGGTAGGTGAGGTTCAAGATCTGGGTCACCCGCGGCTGCGACACTCCGAGTCGTCGGGCGAGTTCGCCGACGCCACTCGCCTCGCCGCGTTCGAGCACACCACGCAGCTGATGCGCGAACGCCAACAGGCGCGCAACGTACGCGGGGCGCCGGCACGTTCCGGGTGGATCTGCAGCCTTCGCAGGTTTGGGTCGGGGCTTCAGCTTCGCGCGGACCACCACCGCCCCGGAGTCGCGCCCCTGAATCCTACGCGGCACGGCCGTCTCCCTGAAGGGCCTCACCGACCCACGGCTGGAGCGTGATCTCGACGTCGCCGTTCGGCTCGTCCACGTCCACGCGCGCAACGACCGATTGGATCACCCGCACGCGGTTCCGCGGGAGCAGGTTTCGCCACACCTGGGCAAAGCCCTGGAGCTGCTCAGCGATCCACGAAGCGTCGAGCGTCAGCGCCTCCAGCTTCCCGACGCGTGCTTGCACTTCGTCCAGCTGCTGTTTGACCCGCGCTCGCTCCGCTGCCTTCGCGTCGCGACGACGCTGCAGGTGAGAACGGTTCGCACCATCTGCTTCCGCGAGGTTATTGTCGAGCGATCGTACATCCGCGCTGAGCTGGTTGAGCCGCTCGCGAAGCTTGCCCCGTTCGTCTCGCGCGATGTCGCGTTGCTGCCCAGTGCGCTCGTGGAGGCGCGCCTCAAGGCCTTGTGGCGTACCTCGCGCGTTCTTCTCCAGGTCGCACGCCACCTCCGCGATTCGGTTCAACACCAGCTCTTCGAGCGCGACCGCGTTGATGGGGCGGCTCTCGCAAGCCGCGTCCTTATCGCGAGAGATGCAGCGGTAGTAGCGGTAGCGGACCCGCCCCTTGCGCGTGGATGCTGGTGTGAGCGAGTAACCGCAGGGCTTTCCGTTCCGCTCACAAGCGCAGACCAGGAGTCCTCGCAGCACGTACTCCGGGTTCCGTTGTCGCGCGGTTCGCTCGCGTGCCGCGGAGGCCTCGAGGTTCCCCGCGCGGAGCACCTGCGCTTGCTCGAACACGTCCGGGTCGATCAATGCATCGTGCTCACCCGGATAGAGTTCTTCGCCCAGCGTGATGAAGCCGGCATAGACGGGGTTCGTAAGGACGCGAGCGACCGCTTGTGGCGACCAGACACTGCCCTTGCGGTTGCGGTGGTTGTCCGCATCTAGCATCCGCACGACCTCCGCATCCGAGCGGCGCTCGATGAACTCGGCGTACATCTTCCGCACCACTTCAGCTTCCTCGGGGCGCACGAGCAGCTTGCGTGCTTCGGAGCGATACCCGAACGGGACGTTGCCGCCTGTCCACATACCCTTGCGCCGCGCGGCTCCAACCTTGTCGCGTATCCGCTCGGCAATCATCTGG
>JAGQIY010001143.1 GCA_020430865.1 Myxococcales bacterium | reverse complement strand
TGATCTCGTCCGCGTCGGCTCCCTGCGGCTCGCCTCGCTCGGGCGCAGGAGCAACTGCACTGATGGCCGCTGTCACTGACGCCGCCGGCGCTGTCTCCGGTTCGCTCCGGGAGCCGCGAGGAAACGCAAGCCAGCCGAGCGCCAGCGCCACCACACCCACCGGAGCTGCCGCCACCCAGCGCCAGCGGCGCTGCACTGGCTCGCGATGGCGTGACGGGTCTGCTGTTCGGCCATCGGAGGTGGGCGCTGCGTCCTCCAAGGTGTCTGCCAGCAGCGTGTTGTCGAGCGCGAGCAGCTGGGGCACCCCGGGTCCACCGTCGCTCGAGGACCTGAGTGTGCTCAGCGTGGCAATGTTGCCGTGAGGATTCGGCCCTGGGGGTGACGGCTCGGTCGCCACGCGCGCTGGAGCGCGCTGAAGCGCTGCCGGCGCCGCGCCGGTGCCTTGCGCGAGCGCGTGGCGGAGCCCGCCCAACACGGCTCCCGCGTTCTGCAGGCGCAGATCGGGTCGTTTGCTCAGGCAGGCGTCGAGCAAGTCCACCAGGGGCTTCGGAAGCCACGGGCAAGTGTCTTGGATGGCCGGATACGGCGTCGTGCACGCCGCCACCAGCACGGCGTTCGGCGTCTCGCCAACGAAGGGTCGCGTGCCTGCGAGTCCCTCGTAGAGCATCACCCCCAGCGCCCACACGTCTGCCGCGGGGGTCGCATCCTTGGCGCTCAGGGATTGCTCTGGGGCCATGTAGTGCGGTGTTCCCAGCGCAGTCCCCGTGCGAGTCTCGGAGTCTGCGTGCACCTCGCGTGTGAGTCCGAAGTCCAGCACCTTCACGCGCCCGGCGCCCTTGGGGAGTGCCGTGATGAAGACGTTCTCCGGCTTGAGGTCGCGGTGAACGAACCCGGCGGCGTGCAGCGCATCGAGCGGCTCGAGGAGCTCGGCGAAGAGCTCGAGGAAGCCTCGCGCCTGGGCGTAGGACGAGGGGGACTGGTGTCGCCCGATCCATTGCTTCAGGGTCTCCCCCCGAAGCAGTTCCATCACCAGGAATAGCGCGCCGCTGCCTGGATCCTGGCCCGCATCCAGCACCTGAACCAGGCCAGGGTGACCCACCTTGGACGCTGCGCTCGCCTCTCGCTCGAAGCGGGTGACGGCGCGAGGCCTGTCGGAGATCCCAGGATGAATCACCTTGAGCGCTACCTCTCGTTGACTGAGCGTGTGGCGCGCCGAATACACGGCGCCCATCCCACCCGACCCGATCAGGTCGATGATCTCGTAGCGTCCGGCAATGACTTCTCCGGATTGCATCCCTTCGACTCGAGCATAGCGCGGGTAGCCAGGAGGATCCGTGGTCTGCCGATACAAATGGCTCGCGGCCCGCGCTGCCGCGCGAGCCGCCGCCTGGATCAGGGGCCCAGCAGGCTGGTTCCCCGGCGTCTAGGGAATGTAGTAGAGCGCGCCCACCGAGCTCTCCTTGCCTGGACGCACGTCGTAGCCCCAGATCCCGGGACCCGCGCCGGCGTTCGAGCTGAGGCCGTCGAAGAACGGCATGTACTGGTCGAAGACGACCCCGTCACCGCTGCTCAAGTCGAAGAAGCCGATGTCTTGAACCTGACCAAGTCCCGACGAGGAAATGCTCGAGCTCCCATTCCCTTGGATCCCCGTGCCACGCACGAACAGCATCGAGTTTCCCACGACCATGCGCGGTCCGGTGTACACGACCGGAGGGATCGACATCGTGGTGTCGAAGCTCCGTATGTAGCTCTTGATCCGATAGTAGTCGAGGTCGATGCCGTGGTCGTTCGTGCCGTCTCCGTTGACGTCGATGGTCGTGGTCTTCACCGCGAGGCTGCTCCCGCTCGGATCCAGGATTGCGACCAGGTTCTTGTCCGCCGCTTCCGTGCTGGCGCCGTAGGGTAGCGTCCAGTTGTGCTGGGAGTTGTCGGCCTTGCATTGCGGCATGGCATAGAGCGTGTTTCCGTCGGGAGATGCCGCGACCTGGCTGAAGAGGTTGCCGAAGCTGAGCAGGTCGAGATCCTGCGCCTTCGAGAGGTTGCTCGGATCGTAGACCGCGACCCCGCCGTTGTGACCCACCAGGAGGCGTTCGCTGCCGCCCACGTCGTGCATGACCAGCCCGCTCGGCCAGTTGTTGGTCGAGCCGCACTGGTCGTCGCTCTTCAGGTCGGTCACCACCGGAGTACCGACGGTGCCCGGCGTGCCGTCACTGTTCAGCGGGATGGGCAGCAGTCGGTCGAAGGCGACGGCGTTGTCCTTCGCGTTCTTGGACCAGTTCATGTCGACGGCGACGAGCTTGCTCGCCGTCGAGTCAATCACCACGTCCCTCAGCGCCCACTCGTTGTAGGAGTCCATCGGAGTGGTCGCGGTGCCGTCGCTGAGGTTGATGTAGTAGAACGGGTGTGGTCCCGAGGTGTCGAGGGCGCCAGCGCCCTTGAACTGCACCAGGTAGAGGTGCTTCTTTCCGCCCTTCTCGGCGTAGACGCCGCGGCACGGCCAGGGGTACGTGTTCGGGCTGTTCGGGTCCGATGGTGCGATGGTGACGATGGGCGTATCGCTGACCTGGAGCCCGGTGGATGCGCTCAGTTCGAAGACGTTCGCCCCTGAGCTGTCCACCGCGACGGCGTACAGGGAACCGCCACCCGGAATCAGTGCACACACATCCCCGGGGAAATCGGAACCGTTCTTCTGCAGCGTGTAGGAGGACGACGCGGTGGAGCCCGGGCTGGCGCTGGCATTCGCGAGATCGATCAGCGCCATGAAGTTTCGAGCGTCGTCCGCCGCGTTGCTCATCGCCGCGACCAGCGTGCCGTTGTCCGTTGGCGCGGGTGTCCAGATCTCGTCGCCGCTCACGCGAATGTGCCCGAGGTACTGCGTGCCAGACAGCGTTTGATTCTGGCCTGCTCCGCTGACCGTGACCTGTTGCGCGTAGGGGCTCGGGTTGTCGTCCGTGCCGGTCCCGGTGTGCTGGATCTGATAGCCATCCATCTGCACCACGTCGGCGTCGCCGGGACAGTCGTTGACGTCCGAACAGGTGCCCTTGCCCCACTTCTCGCTCGCCTCTGTGTCACCGACGATCTGCAGGTAGTAGGTTCCGACCGGTGCCTTGGGGATGGTGACCGTCTTTGCGAAACCTCCACCGCTCGTGCTGGCGGTGCTGAACACGTAGTAGCCCTGGCCGTTGGCTCCGGGGACGTTGATGGGCACCACGGCGACCGGGGTGTTGCAGTCTGCATCCGTACAGAAACGAGCGAAGAGCTTCAGCCGGCTCATCTGTGAGCCCGCAGAGAACACCGAGCGGTACAAGGGGTCGAGCTGCAGTCCGTAGTTGTTGGCCAGCAAGACGTCGGCCTGGATCGTGACGTCCACCAGGTCGACGCTCGTGCCGCCTCCGGTTCCCCCGCTTCCGGCCGCTCCGCCACTGCCCGCCGCTCCGCCACTGCCCGCTGCGCCGCCGGTGGCGCCTGTTCCACCGCTCCCCGCGGCGCCGCTGCCTGCCGTGCCTCCGGTTCCCGCGGTGCTACCACCGCTCCCGCCCGAAGTCCCGGCGGAGCCGCCCATGCCTCCTGCGCCGGTGCCCCCGGCACCATTCCCCGCGGAACCTCCGCTGGCGCCCGTGCCTCCGGTTCCTTCACCCGCGCCGTCGTCGCTCGAGCTGCATCCAAGCGCGCACAAGGAGGCTGCCAAGAGCCCGCCGAGCAGGGCGCTGGAAATGAAGCGTGGGGTCAGTGGGTGACGTCGAGCGCTACCCGAGTAGAAGCCTGAATTCGTCATGGATCCTCGTCTGGAGCTACGCGCAGGTCAGGGTCGACCCTGAAAGAGCTGGCGACGCGCGTTCGTCGCCAGCTCGACAGCCTACACGGGACTAAGCAGAGCTCGGGCACGAATTCCCGTCGCTCGCCTCACGCTGAGCAACCCCTGTGCCAGCCGTCGCGCGCCCCAAGGAACCCCTCGAGTGGCCTGTACCCGCGCCTCGACCTTCCGGAATCCACGCGGACGCACGGTCTCACGTGATCCCACCGACGAGCGCGCTGATGTCGCCGACTGTCGAGGCCCGTCGCGCGACTCGTCTTCTCGATTCGAATTGCGGCCCTGGGTGCCCCGCGCAGAGCGTCTGGCACGCGGGAGTTCTTCTGGGGAAACATCCGAGAGGAACTACTGCTTGCTTGTTGGGGGGGAGAGCGCGAACCATCGGAGCGTGAGAACTCGTCTGCGCTCTGCGTCTCCTCTCTTCTTGATCGGCTGTTTGGGTGCGCTGCTCGCGGGTGGCTGCGAAGCCGAGTCGCCAGAGGGCGTGGCGCAACGCTCGCAGCCCGTCGAGCTGAGCTTGAGGGCGCTCGGTGCCGTGCAGCCCGACGACGCCTCCGCGGGGGATCGCTTCGGCTTGGCCGTCAGCGCGTCCGCGGACTGGCTGCTCGCTGCGCGCTACGTGGTGCTTGGAGACTCCGTGGAGCTGCTCGCCTCGGCACGGACGGGGGATGGCTGGGCACCGCCAAGCCAGCTCGTGCCCACGGACGTCGCGGACACTCGCTGGCTTGGCACGACCCTCGCCATTCACCAGGGGGCGAGCGCCGAGGCCCTGGTCGGTACCGGGCAGACCGACGGCTCGGTGCTGGTCTTCGACCTGGGCACGGGCGTGCAAACCGACCGCCTGCGGAGCCCCAGCACCTCCAGGCAACGCTTCGGATCTGCGATTGCCGTGCGGAATGAATGGTTGGCCGTTGGTGACTACCTAGAAGGAGATCTTGGCGCCGAACCCGGCGCGGTCCACCTCTATCGACGCGAGGCCAGCGGCTGGACGTTTCGCCAGTCGATCGGGCCCGAAGGCGGCGTGGCATCGTCGCGCTTCGGTCGCGCGGTGGCCCTCAGCGACGACTACCTGGCGGTGGGAGCGCCCGAGCGAAACACCGACACCACCAAGACCGCCGGCGTCGTCGAGATGTACGCGCTCGCCGGGGGAGTCTGGACCTACCAGCAGACGCTCACCGCCAGCGCGCCGCAGGCGGACTCCCAGTTCGGCTACGCCGTGGCGATCTCGGATGAGACGCTGTTCGTCGTCAGTCGCTTCGACAGCCAGTTCGCCAGTCAGGCCGGCGCCGTCCACGTCTTCGAGCGCTCGGGGGGCGCTTGGGTATCCGGCGATGCCCTGGGCGCGACCAGCCCAGCGCCACGCGGAGGCTTCGGCGAGTCGATCGCGTTCGACGGTGAGTTGCTTGGCGTCGGGGAGCACGCCGACCCGAGCCAAGCCGGCGGCGACGTCCGAGGTGCTGTCACGACCTACCATCGCGGCACGGGAACCTGGGAGGTGCTGGAGCGATTGGTCCCCGATGGCGCCCTGGGCTCGCCTGACGCGCGTTTTGGCCACGCCGTGGCGCTGGGCGGCGACCGCCTGGTGGTCGGTGCGCCCGACGATCAAGCATCGGCGACGGAATCGGGGTTCGTGGCCAGCTGGGAAATAATCCACACGGAAACGACTGGCAGCTGTGGCGAGGGTATCGAATGCGCGAGCGGCCACTGCGTCGATGGCGTTTGCTGCGACCAGCCGTGCGACGGAACCTGCGTGGCCTGTTCGGCCGCGAAGAAGGGCCAGGGCGAGGATGGCACCTGCGGCCCCATCGTGAAGGGCCTGGACCCGGACGCCGAATGTCCAGCGGACCCAAGCGCGGCGAACGCCTGCGCGGCGGAATCGGCCTGCAGCGGGGAGGCGAGCTGCGACTGTGTGGTGCCCGGCACCCTGCAGTGCTCCACGGACGACGAGCGCATCGACGAGAACGGGGAGCGGGTGAGCTGTGCACCATACCGCTGCCGCGCCAACACCTGCCTCACGACCTGCGCCAGTCGCGCGGATTGCGCCGACGGAGCGCTCTGCAGCTCGGATCGGGTTTGTGTCGTGTCGTCACCCGGCTCCTCGGACTCGGGTGGGTGTCGCTTCGTCCCCAGTGGCGAGCCCGCGCCGTGGCGCGCTGGGCTCGGCGGGCTGGGGTTGTTGGGGTTGTTGGTCCTGCGTCGCCGGACTAACCACCCAGCTGCTGCTTGATCCGCGTGTCGAGCTCGCTCGACAGGTCGAGCGCCTCCGCCACCTTCTCCAGGTACTCGCGCTCCTCGTCCACCACCTTGCCATCGACGCACGCCGCCTCGACCAGCAGCGAGAAGGCC
>JAGQIY010001142.1 GCA_020430865.1 Myxococcales bacterium | reverse complement strand
GCGGAGCCGGTGCCTCCGCACCAGGCGCCAGATGCGGAGGTGACGCCGGCACCCAGCTCGGACCCGGCCGAGCTGCACGGCAAGCTCGAGCGTCTGAAGAGCCGCCTCGAAGCGGACCCCGAGGACGACGCGACGGCGCTGGAGCTCGCGATCTTGCTCGAGCGGCTCGGACAGGATCTCGAGCTCTTTGCTCTAATTTCCGCAAGGATTGAAGATGTCGGGCCAGGCGAGGTCCAGACCCTGCGCCCGTTGCTGGTAGGCGTGCTGATGCGGCTGCGCGACGGCGCGCTGGCCGAGGGCCGTCAGGGTGAGGCCGAGCTCTACGCGATGCAGCTCGCGCGCTGGGCCGAGCGCTAGACGATCGGGTCGAGACCCTCCGGGGGCACCAGCTCGATCAAGCCAAAGTCTCCTGCGCAGAGCAGTCCAACGCCTGCCTTGAAGTGTAGCGCGCGCACCCGCGGGTCCTGATCCGGTTCGCGAGGAGCGATCACGGCGATGGTGTGCACGCTCAGCTCGAGGGGGTCGATGCAGTGGACGCGGCTCTCGTCGATCGCGGCGTCGTAGCAGGCAGCGAACAACCGCAGGCCAGGTCCATTGGAGTCGCTGAGCCGTCCGCTGGTGAGGGCGCTGAGACCCAGCAGCTGTCCGACCTCACCGAAGGTCAGCCCGCCATCGGTGGACAGCGTCAGGCCAGCGCGCTCGTTGCCCAGCGCGATCAGACTCCCGCGGCTGTGAAGCTTCAGATCGTGGCTGCGTAGCCACGCGAGCGGAGGCTGCTCCGTGTCGATGGGCAGCCAGCTGTTGCCGCCGTCCAGGGAACGACACAGGCGGTCGGCCTTGCTCACTCCGAGCGCGGGGAAGCTACCGTGAGCGAGGCGCGTGAGCAGGGGGGCAGTGACGAGCGGGCGCCAGCGGGCAGGCTCCGACTGCAGGAGCTGGTGCAGCGAGCCGTCGAGGCCGAGCGCGAGCAGGCTGGCGCCGTCTTCACTCACTTGCTCGAGCTGCACGATCCGTGAGCTCAGCTCCTGAGGCTCCCCCCCGAGCCACACTCGACCTGCCAGATCCAGATGTGCGATACCGTACGGAAGCTGTACCAGGTCGCGCACGTCCCCCTGCAGCAGCTGCTCCCTGGGGGTGACATTCCAGATCCCCGAGCCACCGCACAACAGTCGTGGACCATCGCTGATGCAACAGCACGACGGTTCGAACACCGGAGTCTGATGCCAGGGATTCTGGAAGTCCTCCGGCTCCTCGAGGCTGAAGTCACCGAAGTCGCCCTCCTCGTCCGTCTCCACGCCGAGATCGGGCAGCTGGGATGGGTCGAGCGTGGGAGCCTCCAGGGGACCCTCGGAGTCGTCACTCCAGTCCTGGGGCGCATCCGCGGCGGACAGCTCCACCCAGTCGCCGAGATCGACGCCTGGTTCGTCTCCCTCAGGCTCGTCTTCCGGGAGGTTCAAGAGCCCCGTGTACTCGAGCTCGGGCTCCGGCTCCTCGTCCTCTCCTGCATCTGCGACCAGGGGCTCGAACTCCACGCCGAAATCCAGATCCGCGCTGGCTGCGTCGTCGAGATCCTCGTCAGCGTCCGCGACCGCAGTCAGCCAGTCGCTGTAGTCGATATCCTTCGGAGGCTCTTCGTCCGCTTCCAGTGGGGGCAGCGGTGGTAGCTCGACGTCATCCTCGAGATCGCTGGGCACCAGCTGGAAGCGCAACATGTTCCAGGGTACTACGGCCAGCCATGTCTCAAGGCAAGGCCGTGCCGCCACTGATCGGGGATGAGCTTTGCACGCGCCGGATCCGCGTGCAGGCCAAGGACGTCGTGTACCTGAAAGGGATCCTCGAAGCGAGCGAGGGGTTGGCCCACGTGTTCGCCGAGCGCGGCGGGGACCTGGTCGTGGCGACGCATCCCTCGCAGATTGCAGAGCTGGATCGCGTGCTGGCGGATTTGGCGCCTGAGCTTGGATGGGAGGCCTGCAGCTGACGCGCGATGTGGGCGCGGGCTGTGGGCAAGTTGTGGGGTCCACCGAAACCAGGCACGGGTTTGGGCAAGGTGGCGTTGCGAGGCACAGGGTCTTCGCCTATAGGCTGACCAGGTCGCTGCTCCGCGGAGCGCTCGCGATGGATCGAACGGTGCGTCAGCCACCGAGCTTTTCGAAGACTGTTTTATGGCCGAGCCACCCAAGGCACCCCAGCCCGACGAAGGGCGAGCGCCCCGGCGTAGCCCATCGTCGGCGGACACCACACCGCTGCCCACCGCGGCGCGGTCTGGGGTCGACGCGCGTGTGGTCGACGCCTGGTGCGCCTGGCTCGACGCGCTGGCCAGCGACGCGGAAGCCGCGCTGGCGGCCGCCATGGCCTACAAGGCCCTGGATGACGCTGGGAGAGATCGCTGGCTAGACGTCCTGGAACAGGACTCGCTGCGGGTGAACGTTCCACGGATCGCCGTCTATGCCCCGCTGCTCTCGGTCGAGTCCGAATCCGTGCGGAGAAGGCGGATCGAGCAAGCCATTGGTCCGGACGACGAGGACGCCAGCCCCCGGGGGGCGCTTCGCTGCTTGCGCGGGGAAATGAACGGTGCGATGCGGGTGGCGACGATCGTCAGTCCGCTGTACTTGGACTTCGTGCAGGTCCTCGCCTGCAGCTACAGCGAGCGCACCGGCTTCGCCTGGGTCAAGCACGATCCCATCGTGGATGGTGCAAAGGCGCCGAGTTCCGGCGACGTGATCGGGGGCGTGCGTCTCGAGGCGACGCCGCTCAAGTCGGTGGTGGACGAGCTGGCCCACGCGATCATCGCGCACCAGCGCGGGGGCCACGAGCTGCCCGAGGCGCTGCGCATCTTCGCAGATCTGTTCGGGCAGCAACCGGAGCCCAGCTCGCAGCCGCCTCCTCGAGCATGATGCGGCGCTGGGCGTGGAGGATGGCGCTCCTTGGCGGCGCGCTGATCGGCTGCTCTCCGGGGCCAGCCGGCTCGCCTCCCCAGGGGGCGTCCCGATCGGGGTCGCTGGTGCGCTTCGACTTCCCGCTGCCCGGAGGAGGGCACGTCGGCTCCACGGACGTCGCAGGGCGCGCCACGGCGGTCCTGTTCATCACCACCTTCGATCTGCCGTCGCAGGCCCTCGCCAAGCGCGTCGACGACGTGTTGCGGTCGCACACGCCTCGGGCGAACGCCATCGCGGTGGTGCTGGAGGCGCCGAAGTATGCCGATCTGGCTCAGGCCTTCGGCGAGTCGCTGTCGCTCAGCTACCCCGTTGCGATGGCCGACCAGGCGTCTCTGCAGGGCGACGGTCCCTTCGGTGACATCCATGAGGTTCCGGTGATGGTGGTCCTCGACTACGAGGGCCGTGAAGTCGCACGCTTCCCTGGCGTGGCGACGGTGGAACAGATCGAGGACGCCCTCAGCGAAGGCGCTCGCTAGCGGAGTCTCGGCTTGCCGAGCGCTCTGGCGCCCGTCGGAGTGGTCTTTTTCCACAGCCGAGCCGGCGCTGACTTGTTATGAGTTTGCCGCCCGGCGCACGGGCTCGCGGTGATGGAGAAGTGAGATGAAGAAGAACGTGAAGAAGGTAGTGCTCGCCTACTCGGGCGGCCTGGACACCAGCGTGATCTTGCTCTGGCTGAAGGAGACCTACGGCTGCGAAGTCGTCGCCTGGTGCGCCGACGTTGGCCAGGCGGAGGAGCTCGACGGCTTGGAGGCGAAGGCGCTCAAGACGGGCGCAGTGCAGTACGTCCAGGCCGACTTGCGCGAGGCTTTCGTGCGCGACTTCGTCTTCCCCGCGTTTCGTGCGAACTGCCTCTACGAAGGCGAGTACCTGCTGGGAACCTCGCTCGCGCGGCCCTGTATCATCGAAGGCATGATGAAGACGGTGGCCGACGTCGGCGCCGACGCCATCGCCCATGGGGCCACGGGCAAGGGCAACGACCAGGTGCGCTTCGAGCTCGGCGCGATGCACTTCGATCCTGCGGTTTCCGTGATCGCTCCCTGGCGCGAGTGGGACTTGAAGAGCCGCACCGACTGCATCGAGTACGCGAAGGCGCGGGGCGTTCCGGTCACGGCTACCGCCGAGAAGCCGTACTCGATGGATCGCAACTCGCTCCACATCTCCTTCGAGGGCGGAATCCTCGAGGATCCGTGGGCCGAACCGCCCAAGGACATGTTCCTGCTAAGCGTCGACCCCGAGGACGCGCCCGACAAGCCGACCTACGTGGAGATCGGCTTCGAGAAGGGCACTCCGGTGACCGTCGATGGCGAAGCGCTGGGGCCCGCTGCGCTGCTGGGGCGTCTGAACGAGATCGCTGGCGCAAACGGCGTTGGGCGTGTCGATATCGTGGAGAACCGCTTCGTCGGCATGAAGTCTCGCGGAGTCTACGAGACCCCCGGCGGTACGCTGCTGCAGCGCGCTCATCGTGCCCTGGAGTCGCTCACGCTGGACCGGGAGGAGATGAGGATCCGCGACGGCCTGATTCCGGAGTACTCGACGATCGTCTATCGCGGGCTGTGGTTCTCCCCCGAGCGCGAGATGCTCCAGACGATGATGGACTCGATCCAGGCCACCGTCACCGGCACCGTGCGCCTCAAGCTCTACAAGGGCGGCGTCCAGGTGGTCGGACGCAAGAGCCCAGAGTCGCTCTATCGCGAGGAGTTCGCGACCTTCGAGCGCGACGACGTGTACAACCAGGCGGACGCGGAGGGCTTCATCCGACTCAACGCGCTGCGGCTGAGGATCCGCTCGATGCGCGAGAAGGCCCGCCGCAGCAGCTGACCCGCGTCCGTCCGCGCGCTGCTTGCACCAACCTACGCCGGCGCTGGTGGCGACGGGAGTCGTCGGAGAACGACGCTCCCGTCGGCGCTGATGGATCGGTCATCCTGAGTCTGGGAGCCTCGCGCCAGGTGGGCGCGCCGCTCGGAACGCGCGGAATCCTCGGGATCCTCGCGGCTGGAGCGGGTGGACCTCTCCCCCCCAAACCTGAAACCGCTGACCGAGTTCCCCTTCGGCTGCGAGGCACCGGACGCCCAACCGGGCTCTAGCCGACCGAATAAAAGTAGACAGTTGAACCTTTAACTTTTATTGAAGCGGGCACGCCGGCATGGCTCGACGGCGGCACTCGTCAACGCCCGCACACCAAACGCTGGTTTGTTGGGACTGGCCGAGAGGCCGGCAGGCAGGCTAAGGTTGGCTGAGCTTTGGAGGCACGAGACCGTGGCGCAGACTTCTTCCCGTATCACCTTTGGCTTGTTCTGGGCGCTGATGGGCGCGTTGGCGCTGAGCTGCGCCGAGAGTGAGAAGCAAGGCATCTTCAACCTCGATGGCGGCACGACCGGCGGCTCCGCGGGCTCCGGCGCGAGCGGAGGGAGCGGCGGCTCGGCGGCGGGCGGCTCGGGCAATACGGGGAACGGCGGTTCGGGCAACACCGGCAACGCTGGAACAGGAAACGCCGGTTCCGGCGGGATCCCCGACGCGGGCTGCAACCCAGTGTTCTGTCCAGACACCGATTTCGGCGCGCCCTGCTGTCAAGCGAACGGCGCCTGTGGCGTCGACATGGGCATGGGCTGTCAGGAAACGCCGTCCACGATGGACGCCAACGGCGGCAGCGGCTTCGGCGGGAGCTCGGGCTCCGGCGGCACGTCCAGCACCGGCGGTTCCTCGGGGAGCGCGGGTACGGGCGGGAGTTCCGGCAGCGGCGGCACGACGAGCAGCGGCGGCACGACGAGCAGCGGCGGCACGACGAGCAGCGGCGGCACGACGAGCAGCGGCGGTACCAAGGCGAGCGGTGGCACGGGCGGCTCCGCCTGAGCGATCCGCGCGCCGCCCGCGATGAGCCAGCTCTTCTTGGTCCGGCATGGCCAGGCGTCGTTCCTGGCGGCTGACTACGATCGGCTGTCGGAGCAAGGGCGCGAGCAGGCTCGCCTGCTCGGCAGGCACTGGCGCGCGCAGAAGCTCGAACTCCAGCGCGTGATCTGCGGCCCGCGCAGACGTCAGCGTGACACGGCGTTGGAGTGCCTGGCCGAGCTGCGTCCCGAGCTAGCTCCGCAGCTGGAAGTGGAGCCCGCCTTCGACGAGCACCCGGGGGAGTTCTTGCTCAGGTCTTGTCTCCCCGCGGTAATGATCGCGGATGCGTCGGTCGCCGACCTGGTGCAGGCGGTGACGGCAGCGGCGGATCGCAAGGCGCGCGCGAGGGCGACGGAGCTGCTGCTTCAGCGCACCATGCTGCTGTGGACTCAGGACGCATTCGATTGCGGGGAGCTGGAGACGTGGCAGGCGTTCCGCGACCGACTCGACTCGGCGTTGGGGCGAGTGATCGACCAGCCGGGCAGGGGGCAGAACGTCGCGGTCTTCAGCTCGGGGGGCGCCATTGGTGCGCTGATCGCGGGGGTCCTGGGGGTGAGGGACGAGACCGCGCTGCAGCTCGGGTACGCCGTCCAGAACACCGGGGTCAGCGAGCTGCGCTACTCTGGATCGCGTCGGATCTCGCTGAGCCGCTTCAACTCCCTGGCGCATCTGCCGGATCCGACGAGCTGGAGCTATCGCTGACGGGGGAACCGGGCAGGGACTCCAGGAAGCCGCGTGCCTCGTCGGCGCGATTGTGTAGCCTGGACCGGTGAGCGGACGACAACTCAGTCTGTTCGAGGCTCCCGAGGCGGAGCGAATCGACACCACGGGCGACGCCGAGCTGATGCGACAGCTCTCGAGCGACGTGCGCTTCGGGACCTCCTCGTGGACCTTCCCCGGCTGGGCGGGCATCGTCTACGCCGGGCGGCCGAGCGAGCGCGAGCTGCAGCAACGGGGCCTGGAGGAGTACGCACGGCACCCGCTGTTTCGCACCGTCGGCATCGACCGCTCCTACTACCGACCGCTGGGTGAGAAGGACCTGCGCGAGTACGCTGAGCAATTGCCGCGTGGCTTTAATTGTGTCCACAAGGTGTACGGTCGGATCACGAGCGCGCTGGACCCGCGGACTCGAGAGCCGAACCCGGAGTTCCTGGACGTCGCGCTGCTGGAGCGGGAGGTGCTGCGCCCGCTGGAGCGCCACTTCCGGGACAACCTGGGGCCGCTGGTATTCGAGCTCATGCCGCTGCACCAGCCGGAGTTGCCCAGCGACGAGCGCTTCATCACCAAGCTCGGGCAGTTCCTGGCGGCGCTTCCCCGGGGTTTCAGCTACGCCATCGAGCTGAGAAACCGGGAGTTCCTGCTGCCCGAGTACGTGGACCTGCTCCACCGCCACGGAGTGAGCCACGTCTTCAACTTCTGGGAGCGCATGCCGAGGCTGGGCGAGCAGCTGGCATTGCCCGGCTTGCTCGAGGCTGGCGACGTGGCGCTGAGTCGTCTGATGATTCCTCCCGGAAAGCGATACATGAAGCGCAAGGAAACACTCGCTCCCTTCGACGAGCTGCGAGATCCTCAGCCGGGCATGCGCCGCGACGTGATGGAGCTCTGTCTGGCGGTGCAGCGGCTCGGCAAGGTCGTCTACATCATCGCCAACAACAAGGCCGAAGGTTGCAGTCCGCTGACCGTCCGAGCGCTGGCTTCCGAGCTGGTGCGCCGCGGGATCGCGACGGCCAGCGGCGATCGTCAGTGGGAAGGCCGCGAGTCCGAGGCCGAGGCGGCGACTTGAACGCAGAGCTTCCGCCCGAGGTGGCGCCGGAGCGCCTGGCAGAGGCTCAGGCGCTCGCTCAGCGCGCCCAGCTACCGGCGCTGCTGGACGATGTGTGCCTTGGCACCGCGGGCTGGACCGACCCGAGCCTGATCAAGTGTCATCGCTTCTATCCTCGGGGCAAGAACTCCCCGGAGGACCGGCTGCGCTTCTACGCGACGCAGTTCGAGCTGGTCGAGGTGGATGCTACCTACTACACGCTGCTCGATCCGCGGACCGTCGCGCGTTGGGTCGAGTGGACGCCAGCGAGCTTTCGCTTCGACGTCAAGAGCCACCCCGTGCTCACCGGGCACCCCATCGACATCGCTCGGGCACCCAATGATCTCGTGCCTGCGCTGCGGGAGGTTGCGGGCGACAAGCGTCGACTCTACCCCAGGCAGGTCCCGCGAGAAATCCGTGAGGAATTGATAGCGCGCTTCCTGGCGCAGCTCGCGCCGCTGGTCGATGCCGGGCGCCTGGGCTGCGTGATGCTGCAGTTTCCACCCTGGTTTCACGCCACGCGGGGCAACGCGCGGCAGCTCGAGTCCCTGCGACGAGAGCTTGGCGGGCTGCCGCTCTCCGTCGAGTTTCGAAACAGGAGCTGGCTCTTGCCCGAGCGCCGAGCGCGGGTGCTCGACCTCCTGCGCAGGGAGCAGCTGAGCTACGTGATCGTCGACGAACCGGACGTCCAGCTCGGCGGTGTTCCACCGGAGGTGCTGGTGACGCGACCGGAGCTGGCGCTGTTCCGCTTGCATGGCCACAACCGGGAGGGCTGGAAGCGAGGCTCTTCGGTCTGGGAGCGCTTCGACTACCTGTATTCTCCAGCCGAGCTACGAGCCTGGGTGCCAGCCGTACGTGAGGTGAAGCAGCGCGCCGAGCGCGTGCACGTGGTGTTCAACAACTGCGTGCGGGACTATGCCGTGCTCGGCGCGAAGGGCCTCGCGGCCTTGCTGCAGCGCCCCGCGGAAGACGCCCCGAGCGGTGACGCATTCCGGCGCGACTCACCCCGTGGCAAGGGTTGACTACGCGCCTCACGTGTTCGATGGTGCGGCGGCTGGGCAACCCCCTGGAGGACTGATTCATGGCGAAGTTGGAAGGAACGAAGACTCATCAAAACCTGAAGGACGCGTTCGCGGGCGAGTCCCAGGCCAATCGCCGCTACCTCTACTTTGCGAAGGTTGCGGACATCGAAGGCCTCCCCGAGGTGGCAGGCTTGTTCAAGGACACGGCGGACGGCGAGACGGGGCATGCTCACGGGCACCTCGACTACCTGAAGGCGGTCGGCGACCCGGCGACGGGTGAGCCCATCGGCAGCTCCGCGCAGAACCTGAAGGCAGCGGTCACTGGCGAGACCCACGAGTACGAGACCATGTACCCGGGGATGGCCAAGACCGCGCGCGAGGAAGGCTTCGACGACATCGCGGAGTGGTTCGAGACCTTGGCCAAGGCCGAGAAGAGCCACGCCGGCAAGTTCCAGAAGGCGCTGGACGAGCTGGACTGAGCTGGGAGCCGCGGGGTGACCCGCGTCGAATCGTGAGTGAGCTTGGGCTCGGTGGGTTCGCGAAGCGAGCGCATCGGGCCCTGGCCGTTTGTAGTCTGCCCGTTCGCCAGGGCGAACGCGGTATAAGGCCTGACGTATGAGCAAGATCCCTGAACGTCGACCCAAGCGTGATCCCGAGTGGAACCCGAACCACGATCGCTACTGGGATCCCGTGGACCTCGAAGAGGAGCTGAGGCGCACCTTTCAGATCTGCCACGAGTGCCGCATGTGCGTGAACTACTGCGGCTCCTTTCCCCTCCTGTTCAACGCCGTGGACAGGGACATCGCGGCGGAGAAAGCCGACGGCGTGGAGGCGCTCGGACCGGAGACGTTCGTGGAGGTCAGCGAGCACTGCTGGCAGTGCAAGCTCTGCTACATCAAGTGCCCATACACGGACGCCGACGATGCCTACGAGCTGCTGGATTTTCCCCGCCTGATGGCGCGGGAGAAGGCGCAGCGCGCGCGGCGCGACGGGATCCCGCTGGTGGATCGAATCCTCGGGGAACCAAAGCTGGTCGGCGCCGCGGGCGCGGGTCCGCAAGCCAACATGGCGAACCTGGTCAACGCCAACCGCTTGGTGCGCAAGATCACCGAGAAGGTTGCCGGGATCTCCGCCGAGTTCCCGTTGCCGCCGATGGCCTCCGAGCCGTTCGCCAGGTGGTTCGACAGGCACGAGCCGCCCGCCCAGGCGGGGGAGAGCGGCACAGTGGTACTGTTCAGTACCTGCTACGGCGACTTCAATTTCCCTGAGGTACCGAGGCACGCCGTGATGGTGCTCGAGCACAACGGCTTCAGCGTCGAGTGGACATCGGAGCAGATGTGCTGTGGGATGCCAAACCTGGACGGCGGAGACGTCGCCGCGGCTCAGGCCAAGATACGCAAGAACGTCGAGCTCTTGCTGCCTCACGTGCGTGAAGGCCGGAAGATCGTCGTGCCAGGGCCGACGTGCGGCTACACCATGAAGCACGAGTGGCCGGTGTACCTGGACACGCCCGAATCGAAGGAGGTCTCCGCTGCGGTGGTCGACCTGATGGAGTTCCTCGAGGGCCTGCGCAAGAGCCACGACCTCGAACTGGAGTTCGAGCGCAGTCTGGGCAACGTCGGCTACCACGCCGCCTGCCACCTGCGCGCTCAGAAGATCGGCACGCCCGGCTCGCGGCTCCTGGGGAAGGTGCCAGACACCACCGTCAAGGTGGTGCAGGAGTGCTCCGCCGTGGATGGCACCTGGGGCATGAAGGCGGCGTACTACGAGGAAGGACGGCGCTACGCCCAGCGCTTGACCAGGGGCATGGAGGAAGGCGACTTCGATCTCTTCGTCGGCGACTGCAACCTCGCAGGTCAGCGCGTGCTGGGAGAGACCGGAAAACCCATGGTGCACCCCATCACCGCGCTCGCCTGGGCGTATGGCCTCGACTCGCCCAGCGCGGACTCGAGCCACAAGGCTGGTTGACGAAGTCAGTACCCCGAGCCAAGGATTCAGCCATGCAACTGGTGGAACGAGGAGAGATCCTGGGCCTCAAGGAGTACGAAGACGTTCGCCCGCATTTTCGCGCGCGGGTGATCGCGCTGAAGAAGCAGCGCCGCCTGGCTCTGGGGCCAAACGTCACGCTGGTGTTCGAGAACCACGACACCGTGCTGCTTCAGGTGCAAGAGATGCTCCGCACCGAGCGCATCAGCAACGAGTCGGCGATCCAGCACGAGATCGACACCTACAACGACCTGATCGCGAAGCCCGGGCACCTGAGCGCCACGGCGATGATCGAGTATCCGGATCCCGCGCAGCGCGATGCCATGCTGGAGAAGCTGGTCGGCGTCGAGACGAAGTTCTTCGTCGAGTTCGCTGGCGAGCGCTGCTTCAGCGAGAGCGATCTGCGCACCGTCAAGGCCGAGCGTACTACTGCGGTCCACTACCTGCGCTTTCCGCTCAGCGAGTCGGTGCGGAGCGCGCTCCAGGCGCAGGCTTCGGGCGTTGCCGTGGGGATCGATCATGCGGCGTATCAGGCTCGTGTTGAGCTCGATCGAACCGCCCTCGCGAGCCTCGCAGAAGACCTCGAGTGACCGCGCGGCTCTTCAGGGGGTGAGGCGAGTCCGAGAGTTCCTCACCCCCCGATCGAGCCAGCTAGGAGCTCCGGGTGGGTGCGGCTGGAGTGAAGCCGTAGCGCTCTAGCAGGTCGCTCGGCACCCGCGTGGGCCGCCGGCGTGCCAGATCGATCAGAGCCCAGGTGGTCTCCGCGCGGACCAGGAGCTTCCGGGTCCCGTCGCTCTCGAGGCGGTGGAACGTCGTGCTGCGCCGACTCGTTGCGCCCTTGACGTCGGCGATCCAGGTGCGCGCTTCGATGTCCTCCCCCTCGAGCGCTTCCGCGAGGTAGTCGACTTCGTGGCGTCGTACGACCCACAGCAAGCCCAGGCTTCGATAGGCGGTGAAACCCAAGCCGACGCTCTCCGAGTGCGCCGTTGCGATGCGGCTGATCCAGCGCACCCACTCCAGGTTGCTCACGTGTCCGAGCTCGTCGATCGCGTCGGCGGGGACGAAAAATCGCTGCGAAAAGCCCTTCGCGGCGGCAACGCCAGGCTCCGTGGCGCAGCTCGTATGGCTCGTGTCTTCGCTCATTCGAACCTCGGGGCAGCGGGGATAGCACGTCGCGGCGAGCGGCAGGGGGTCGCTTCCCACCGCTTCGTGGCCTCACCTGGTCAAACCTGTGTGAGGGCGCTGCGAAGCATCTGACGCGCCCTGACAAAGGCGTGCTGAGAAGGTGCCAACGTCGAGGCATCCAGGTAAAACATAGGGGTGGCAGGCAGTTTCTCGAGCCCCTCGGTCCTGGGCTTGTTTGCATCCCGTAAACAGCCATCGACGCCCTCGAAGGTGAGCCGTCTGAGGGCTCACACCCGAGAGGCGCTGGCGTTCGCGCGGCAGGCCTCGCTGATTCACCTCGACTTCGGCGCCGTCTTGCCCACGCAAACGAACGCCGGTGACCACGTGGTGGTGCTGCTGCATGGGCTCTTCGCTACCGCGGGCGTGTTGAGGCCATTGCGCAAGCGCGTCGAGAGCGAGACCGGCGCGCACACCGCGAGCTTCAGCTACCTGCCGGGGCCCGGCGTGAACCGGCTGGCGGTCGACTTGGCGTCGCTGGTCGAGCGCCTGCCACGAGACGCGCACCTTCACCTCGTGGGGCACAGCCTGGGGGGCGTTGTGGCGCGCTACTTCGTTCAGGAGCTGGGCGGGGACCCCCGCGTGCGGCAGACCGTGAGCCTGGGGAGTCCCTTCGGGGGCACCGAGCACGCGCGCCTGATGCCCTCGGGTGCGGGTCGCGACATCAGTCCGGGCAGCCCCGTCCTCCAGCGCGTGGTGAGCGCTGCGCATCGTCACCAGCACGTGCCTCACCTATCGATTTCGGGGGCAGATGATCAGGTGGTGACGGGGTTCAGCCACCTGCCCGGCAGCGATCACGTCGAACTCAGCGACTGTGGGCACAACGGGCTGCTGTACGACGTACGAGCGGCGGATCTGGTGGTGGAGCGCATTCAGCAGGCGATCGGCGCGGCAGAGCAGCAGAACCCCGCGGCTTGAGCGGCCCGGGGGGGAGTGGCCACGCCGCTCGGCCACCCCTGAATGGCGGCGCCAGCGGCGAAAATCAGAGGGTTTCCAGTGGGTTTTGTGGTACGCGGCCGCTCGATGCATCAGCGCACCCGACATCTTCGACTGGGGCGAGTGCCCCAGGCCCGTGGCCTGGGGGCGTTGACGCTGCTCGGCGCGCTCGCGGTCAGTGGCTCCGCGTATGCCGACGTCTCCTCCTGGCTGTATCTCGGTGGTGGCGCTTCGCGTCTGGAGGATCGCTCTGCAGAGCCGAGCATCGCGCCGGACCTGCAGCTCGACACGGGTCTAGGTACCCCACCCGCCGATAGCCTGATCTTTGGCGGAGTGTTCCGTATGCACACCCACTTCGGTCGCGGCACGGATCTTGGCCTGCTCCTGCGCGGGGCGACCCACGGCTTCGTCAATGGTGACTGGGGTTTGGCGGTCGACGTCGGACCCTACCAGCGCTGGTGGGGGATCGGCTCGAGCGGGGTGTGGGGAGGGCTGAGCCTGGGTGCTCCGTGGGGCATCACCGCGAGCGCCAACGCTGGCTTCGGCAGCGAGGAGAGCCAGACCTACAGCTTCACCATCGGCATCGATCTCGCGCGCTTCACGGTCTACCGACGGAGCGGTGAAGAGTGGTGGCGAAACCCGTTCCCCGCCTACCGCCCCGACGAGAAGTTCTGATTCTCGAGCGCCATGGGTCTGAAGACCCACCAGACGGCAGGGCAGCGCCAACCCACGAGCAAGCCCAACCCACGAGCAAGCCCAGCCGAGGGAAAGAGCGGGCGT
>JAGQIY010000119.1 GCA_020430865.1 Myxococcales bacterium | reverse complement strand
TCGGCGACTCCTTCGCGGGAGCCCTCGGAGTCCCGCTCAACGAGGAGCTGCGCTCTCGGGGCCTCGTGAGCCACCTGCGCTTCAAGACCGCGTCGTTCATCCCGAACTGGGCCGGCGGCTACGATCTCGGAGCCTACATCGCTCAGCTCGAGCCCGATCTGGTGCTGATCACCTTGGGCGCCAACGAGATGGCGATGAAGGACCCCACGCTGCGCATTCCGCTGATCAAGAAGATCGTCAAGCGGCTGAACGGGACTCCTTGCGTGTGGATCGCGACCCCGCTGTGGGGCATGGACAACGGGCTGATGGACATCATCCGCGACAACAGCGCGCCCTGTCGCTTCATGGACACCAACACGATCCACCCGGGCATGCCTCGGGTGAGCGACAAGATCCACCCGACGATTGCCGCTCGGAAAGAATGGGCAAAGGTCGTCGTGGAGTGGCTGCAGAAGGAGCGCGAGCCCACACCGGCTCAGGTCTGGCACCTGAAGGGCACCCCCGTTGGGGCAGAGCCGGAACCCGAGGCAGCGAAGTGAGGCGGGCGGCCTCGACCGCGATCGAACGGTTTCCCCGTTAGCGAGCCCTAGGCCTCGACCCTGGCGCGGGTCCACCAAGGCCCGGCAA
The DNA here is from genome assembly GCA_020430865.1 of Myxococcales bacterium. Next base: position 2,193 of record JAGQIY010000119.1, on the reverse strand, counting down.
ACAGAGCCACGCAGCACAGCGTGCGCAAGATCCAGTCCACGGTGCTCGCGCTCCACACGCCGAAGGTTCCCCACTCCAGATCCACGCCGAGCCAGATCACCAGTGGCAGGCGCACGCCGATGCTGCCCAGCAGGGTCACGCCGACGGGCAGTCGGGTCGCGCCCGCGCCACGCAAGGCGTCGGAAAGCACCGCTGCGTAGGCCATGAAGGGCTGAGACAGAGCGAGCAAGGGCGCCGCCTTCAGGCCCTCTTCGATGAGTCCTGCCGAGCTACCTTCCGCGGGCGTGAAGACGTGCAGGGTGAGGGGAGCGGACAACCAGATCAACACGCCGAATGCGCTCAGGAAGCCGGCAGCGAGCGTTGCCCCAAGGAAGCCGGCCCGTCGCGCCCGCTGGGTGTCTCCGCGCCCCATCGACTGACCAACCAATGCCCCCGTCGCCACGCCGAAGCCCTGTGCCGAGAGGAAGCACACCGACTCCAGGGTCACCAGCGCCTGGTTGCTCGCCATCACCAGCGGTCCCAGGCGACTGATCACGGAAGCGTACGCCAGGAACCCCAGGTGGAAGATCACGCGCTCGATCACCACCGGAACGGAGAGCCGAACGATCTCGCGGCGCGCAGCGATGTCTCTTTCCTCGGGGACTCGCCAGAAGCCCGCGCCGCTCACTGGACAGTCCACCTCGAGCAGGCTCTTCGAGATCAGCAGCGCCTGAACACTGAACGCAACACTCGACGCGATAGCTGCGCCGCGCACCCCCAGGCTCGGCACGCCAAAGGGCTCGTAGCCAAAGATCAGGAGCTGATTCAGCCCGACGTTCAGCACGTTGGACACCACGGCGGCGCGCAGCGGCGTCTTGGTGTCGCCGCTCGCTCCGAGCACCATCGACGCGCCCGTGGCCACGAACAGCCCCGGGAAGCCCAGCAGCGCCGCCCGCAGATAGCTCACGCAGAGCGCCTGAATCGTTGGCGAAGCGGGGCCGATCGCCGCCGTGATCTGCGGCGTGAGCAGCCAGCCAGCGACCGCCACGCTCACCCCCGAGAAACACGCCAAGCGAAGCACGCTGCGACTCGCCGCCTTGGCCCGCTCGGGGCGCTCGGCGCCGACGTTGCGCGCCACCACGCTGACGCCGCCAACGCAGAGCGCCATGAACACGCTGAACAAGGACCACACCACGGGCCCTTGCACCTGCATGCTGGCCAATGCGTCCCGGGAGTAGCGCCCGAGCATCACGCGATCCGCGAGGAACACCAGGGTCTCGAGCAGACTGGTCGAAGCCGCTGGGATCGCCAGGGCGAGCAACTGCCTACCCAGCCCCGAAGACGTGGTCGTGCTCGCGGGAGTCTCGTTTGGGGGAGAGGGAGCCACGGGGTCGCTGCCCGTCGCCATAGCGCATACGCCAGTCCGCGTACGAGCGTAGACTGCGGCGCGCCCAATACGTCAGCACGACTCAGGTACGTACTTCTATGCACCGCGCGGGGCGCCCAATACGTCAGCACGACGCAGGTACGTACTTCCATGGACCGCGCGGGCCGGCGGGGCGCCCGCGCGCAGAAAACTCAGTGACCCCAACGAGATTCGAACTCGTGTTACCGGCGTGAGAGGCCGATGTCCTAACCGCTAGACGATGGGGCCGATTTGCCAATCAAGCTAGTGAAGTAGAAGACTCAGACACCTGGCAGGGACGGTGTCGAGCGAGCCAAAGAATGGCTGGGGGACTAGGATTCGAACCTAGATAACAAGTACCAGAAACTTGCGTCCTGCCATTAGACGATCCCCCAAGAGCGGCAGCGGCGTGGACCTCGTGGGCGAGGACCGAACACCGAGCATGCCCAAGCGTTTGCGACGTCCTGGTTTATGCCAAGGGCCGCGAAGGAAGCATCGTGGACGCTAGCTTGATTAGACTAAGAAAGAGCAGCCATGGAGACTCGAGAGCCTCCGTGACGGGGAGCGCTTGCTACCCTCATTCGTTGACCAAATCAAGCTCGAGCCACACTTTTTTTCCGCTCGCGCCCTGGCGGGGTTGACCTACGCCAACCAGGACATACTCTCCGGCCGCTCGAGCTGTCGTGGGTTTTGTGCCACTGATCGCCAGCTCGGCGCAGCCAGCACCCAAGCTCCGGGTGATCTGTCGACTAGCCTGTGCTCCCGCGACCTCGGAGATCTACACTCTCACGCTGCACGCCGCTCTACCT
>JAGQIY010001141.1 GCA_020430865.1 Myxococcales bacterium | reverse complement strand
GGTCGCTGCGGCGGCTGGAGTGAGCAAGCAGCGCATCGAGGAGCTGAACCGCCACTACCTGGCTGGCCGGATCCCGCCAGCGGCCGGGGAAAAGTCGCCGGCGAGCTGGCGCGTCCACGTTCCGCGAGGAGAAGGCGCTCGGGCGCGCCAGGGCCTGGCGAAGGTCTCCAAGATCGACGCCAAGCTCGAACCCTACGTCGTGCGCTTCGGCGACACCGTGGAGGACATTGCGGCGGAGCATCCAGGCAGCGAGTACGCGCTGCGCAAGCTGAACGCCATCGGTCGCAGCGAGCGCCTCGAGGCCGGCACGGTGCTCCTGGTGCAGAAGGGCCGTGTGCCGGCCAAGCCCAAGGGCGAAGCCGAAGTGGCGGTCGTGCCGCCTCGACCCTTCAACTACAAGTCTCGCAAGCGCGTGTTCTATCGCACGCTGTCCGGGGACAGCGTCGAGGCGGTCGCTTCGCACTTCTCCGTGACCCGCGCCGAGGTCATCGCCTGGAATGGCCTCGACACCAGCGCGCGACTACTCAGCGGCATGGTGTTGCAGCTCTTCGTCAAGCCGAGCTTCGACCTGGGTCAGGTGCGGCTCGTCGACGACCCGAAGGTCCTGGTGGCCGGCAGCGAGGAGTTCTTCGAGCATTTCGAGGCCAAGAACGGGCGCAAGCGCATTCGCGTCACCGTGCGCGCTGGCGACTCCTTGTGGAAAATCGCCAAGCGCTACGGAATGAGCGTGGGCATGATGGAGCGCATCAACCGCATCTCCCGCAACAAGAAGCTCCAGGTTGGAGACACACTGATCGTCTACGCAAAGGGCATCGACAAGGCCAGCGACGAGAAGGAGGACGGCGATGCCAAGCGGGAGGCCTTGCCCGAGGTCGAGCCGCCGGTCCCAGACAGCTTGCCAGGTGGCGTGAAGAGCAAAGTCGACGGCGACAAATAGCGGTCCTGTGCCTTGCGCGGCGCGGGGACCTGGTGCTTCCATCCAGCGGAAGGGTCGAGGATCGTCGACCCATACTTCGCGCCCCCAGCGAGCTTGCCGTATCCGGCGGGGGAGAGCCCCTTTCGCCAGAAGGGGAGCGCCTGGCTCGGCGCTCTCGACTACTTGAACGAATTGGTTCCCGGCGGAATCGAGGTAGTCAAGTCGAGCCTCGAACCTGGAGCTGACGGAGCTCCCGCCTTCGCGTTCGGGGGTGAGGCGCGTCGGGGTGCTCCGGCGCTCGCCGCGTTCAACGCTTGCCTGACTTCTCGACGGGGTTGCCCTGATCGTCGAGGTGGATCTCTTCGTCCTCCTCGTCGAGGTCCTCCACTTCGCCCGGCTGCTTGGCGTCGGGATCGACGTCGGGCTGGATCCCCGGCTTGGGCTTCAGGCGGAAGGTGCCGCTCCCCTCGGGCGGTTCGCTCGGTGGTTCCTGTTTCGAGTCGAACTGGTAGGTCAGACCCACGCCGAGCACCAGCGCGCTGGCTTCGTAGTGCCCCGCGTTGATGTAGTTCTTGCGGTCAGGCGGGTTGGCCCTCAGAGGCAGTACCTGGGCGATGCGCGCCTCGTCCACGCTGACGTCCACCGGAGAGCCGAAGACGCGAGCTACCACGCCGTCGAAGCGCCATTTGCCGATGTGGAGCCCGCCGCCGAGGCCTACCGTGATCTTGTCCACATCGACCGTGGTGGCGCTCAAGTACGGATTGGGGATCGCGCTCTTCTCGTAGCTTATTCCCGCGCGGATATCGAACGGGCAGTCGCCGATCTCGAGCGTGTGCTCCCCGCCGAAGCGCAGGCTCCAGGTGTTCTGGAAGTTCCGCTCGAGGGTGATGTCGCTGACCTTGTACTCGTCGGGGAACGCTTCGACGCCGACCAAGGAGATGTTCTCGGGCTCGATGGTGATCTTGTCGTGGACGGCCCAGTTCTCCCACACGTAGGCCAGCTCGATGCGGGTGTCGGGGACACCGCGATACTCGATGCCGGTGCGCAGCACGCCGGGCAGCGTGAACTTGACGGTGGCGTCGTTACCGCGCTGGCTGGCGTTCTCGAACACCGGCGCGCTGGGCAGGCGCACATCCACGGTGGCGCCGGAGTCGACACGAAACGGCAGGTGATAGGCCACCCCGAGCCGCACGTCGTCGTGGGGCACGAGGGTCGCACCGAGCACACCGCTGGGAGCGACGATGGGGCCCACCTTGAGCTTGCTGACTGCGTCGTAGTCGGGTTGCTCCGGGGCGCAGATGAAGCGATCCGGCACGCAGGCGCTGAAAGCCACGCTGGTCTCGAAGAAGCCGCTGAGCATCTCGATGCCGGCGCCGAGCGCCAGCTCGTCGATGGGGCGCCAGGACGCGTAGGCACCCAGAATCGCGAGCGCCGAGCCATCCAGCGAGATCAGGGAGTAGCGCTGAGGCGCCGGGCGGCCACCCACCGTCTCCGGGTAGCTGGTGATGGCGGCGTAAGGCGCCCACATACCCAACGCGAAGTTGAACTGTTTGCTTCCGAGCGGATCCGCGTACACGAGCGTAGGGATAGGCAGCAGCGGGCTCGTGCCCTCGACGGTGTCGAAGGTGCGCGTGAAGGTCTGACCCGTCGGCTGTCCGGTGTTCGGATCCGTCTGCTCCACGCGCGTCTTGCGTTGGTAGGTGCCGCTGTAGTTCAGCCACGAGGCGTCGAACAGGAACTGGTTGCCGGTGAAGGCCAGGCCGGCAGGGTTGTAGTAGATGGATCCCGCGTCGTCGGACCCGGCCACCAGCGCACCGCCGCGACCGAGCCCGCGCACGCCGCGGTCAGAGAAATAAAGGCCGGCGGCGCTGGCGCTGCTGGGAAAAGCAGCCAGCGCTCCGCCGAGCGCTGCCGCGCCGATGATTGCCGTACGGATCTTGTGATTCATGCTTCTGGTCAGTTGCCGTTGCGGCCTCGCACGATTTCGTAGAACTGCTCCATGCCGCGGTTCTTGCTCAGCATGAAGTCGCGCACCGTCGCGAAAACCGCCTGGAAATCCTCGGGCGTGAGCGGTTCGTCCTGGGCCTGACTGGCGTCTATGCGGTTGACCTCGGCGATGGTGTCCAGGAAAACCTCGAGCGGGGTCGGGCTGGTGTCGCTCGACGGATCGATGGGGCTCACCAGGTTGAGCAGGATGCGGTCCAGCATGCGGTACCGGTCGTAGGGGTTCGGCTGCTGGACTCCCTTGTCGTCCGTAGGCTCCTCCGTCAGCGCCTGGGTCAGCTTGATCACGCGGTCCGCGGCTCCGGGGCGCGGCTTGCCGTCGCTTCCGGCGGCCTCGGGAGCCGCGGCGAGCGCGACCGCGTTGTAGATCGGCGGCATGTGCTGATCGTCGCCCAGCAGCTGCATCAGATCGTTGAGCGAAGTCAGTGTGGAGTTCAGGGCGTCGTGGTCGCTGGCCTTCTGCAGCAAGTAGCGCAGCAGGTTGCTGATCGCGACTCGCGCCTCGGGGTCCTGATTCAGCAGGTCGAGGAGCGAGATCACCGTGCTGAAGCTCGGGCCTTCGAAGGTCTCCCCCGCCTTCTGAGTCATGCTGGTGGTCGCCCACTCGCAAGGCGTCGCCGACGTCTCGCGGTTGGGACAGTTGGCGTTGATCTGCTGGCGCAACACGTCGACCAGGATCGGTGTGGCCTTCGGCGTCGAGGGGTTGTGGAACCGAGCGCTCGCGCCGGAGCCGTCCACGGCGAGGAACGTGTCGACGAGGTTGGAGCGCGCGCTGCGCCAGCCGGCGAGGCGCGAGCTCCCCGCAAAGGCCGTGTCGAAGTTGTGCATCGCCTTGGCGAACAGCTCGTAGGGCGTGACCGGCGTGTCGGGGTGGGAGCCGTCGCTCCAGGCCGTGGTCCCCTTGCCCTGCCGATCTTTCATGCTCACCGACTGGCTGTAGGCTGGGTCGAGGAGCGCGAGCCCGATCTGCCGCACCATCTCGATGCCGTCGACCTGGCGCCCGTTGCGGGTGTCGTCGATGGTGGTGTTCTCCAGCACCTCCGTCATGCGCCCCAGGGCGGGGACGAGATCCGACTTGAACACCTGGGCCAGGATCGGCTCGTAGTTCCTGAGGCCGCTCTCCGAGCAGTACTTGGGGTTGTAGTTGGCGACGCCCTTCTCCCAGGTGCCCGTCTTGCTGCACTCGGGGCCGTGCTGGGCGGTGGGCCAGTGCCGGTACAAGACCTCGATCAGCTCGAGGAACAGCTGGCCGTTCTCCTCGGGGTCGTCGAAGGCCTGCACCACGGGTGCGATGCCCGTGTAGAACTCGTGCTTTTCCCACGTGAAAATCGCGCCGCGGTCACGCAGGCGCAGCAGGTCGTTGGCGTTGGAGAGCGCGCAGTCGGCCAGCTCGATGTTGTGAGAGGAGTTGAAGCGCGTGGGGCAGACGCTGGTCGACAGCGGTTCGATCAGGCCGGTGACGAAGGCGTTGGTGTCATCGGCGTCGCTGCTCTGACCGATGAACGGGTCGCGATCATCCATCGCACCACCGAACGCTGGATCGAACTTGTCGCTGGTGGTCCCGAAGAACACCAGGCGGTTGAAGGCCTGGGGCGTCGGGTTCAGGCTCATGCCCTGGATCTTGCTCGAGTCCTCGAAAACCTGGTCGATGCTGACGATGCTGCCCGAGAGGTTGAGGATGCCGTTCAGCAGCCCATCCTCGATCTCCATGATGCCCTCGGGGGTGCGGGGCTCGCCGTAGTGATCGATCAGCGCGTCGAGGTAGAGCAGGCCGATGTCCCGGATGCGCAGCAGCTCGCACTCGTCGTAGCTACCGATCAGCGGCCAGCTCAGGTTGATGCCGAACATCTTCACCTTCACCTTGGCCCCCTGCTTGTTGCAGGAGTTCACCCCGTTCATATCGTGGATGATCTGCAGCGCCTGGAACCACTGGCTCTGGTTCCCGACGGTATCGGGCTGGGTGTAGTCGACCGGTACCTGGACCGGCTCCTTGGTGTCCTGGGTCGAGATGTTGTAGAGCGCGGGGCTGTTCAGATCACGGGGGTCGTAGGTGGTGCGATCCGCGTAGGTGTTGAACTTGGACAGGGCGTCCATCAGCTCATTCTGCACCTTGGGGTTCTTCAGCGATGCCATCACCCTGCGGAACAGCCCCTCGTTCTTCAGCAACTTGACCACGACGGGCATCAGCTCGTCCCAGAACGTGCTCTTGACGTCGAGCTCGACGTTGGGGAACTGGTTGCCGATCTCGCGAGCCTGGAGGGCGGCCCCGATCAGCCGCGCCATGTCGTTCTCGTTGTTCTTCATCAGCTGCTCGGCCATGAGCAGCCAGCTGTCGCTCTCCGGGTGGGCGAAGATCTGGCCCACGGCGTGCAGCAGATCGAGCATCGGCGAGGTCTGGGTGTCGAAGCTCGGGTAGCTGCCGCCGCTCGCCCACTCGGCTGGGACCTGCTTGGGCTGCCCGTAGAGCAGGTAGGCGCCGGACAGCAGGTTCAGCACCGTCTCTCCGCCTTGCGCGCTGGGGTCCGGGTTCAGCAGCGGCTCGAGATCGCGCACCAAGGCGGCGGTGAGCGTCTGGGAGGTGTCGATGTACTCGTAGACTTCCTCACCCCCGGAGGTCAGGGCTCGACCGTAGGAGTCCGGGGCCTGAATCCGTTGAAACGCGGGGACCACGAACGGCGGATCCACCTGGGCGAGGCCGCTGGGGCCGACGAAGCGCCCCCTCGAGTCGACGTCCGCGAGGCCATCGCCGTCGCTGTCCACGATCAGGGAGCCCATCACCGCGGCGCTGGGGATGGCCACGCCGCGCTGGTCACGCTGGACCAGGTAGCGCGGCTCGGAGCCGGTGCCGGCGAAGACTGGATCCTGGCTGAGCATCATCGCTCCCGCCACCTCGAGCTTGGTGCGAGGTCGATTCAGCTGCTGCGTGCTCGGGTCGAGCAACACCAGCGGCTCCGGAAGGGCGGCAGGGGTCGAGGTGGAGAGCTCGTCCTGCGTCATCCCGAGCACGTCCTGGAGAGCGTCGTACATGTCGGCGTCGGGCGCGAAGTGCGGCGTCAGCGTCTGCGCCAGCTGACGCAGCTCGGGGTAGGCGAGCGCCGGACGCAGCGCCCCAAGAGTCACTCGCAGCGGCCGGTAACCTTGCCGCCCGGAAAGACCGGCCAGGGACTCCTGGGCGGCCTTGGCCACGGCCTCGGCCTGCTGCGGGTCGAGACCGCTGGTGAACTCTGCGTCTCGAGGAGGTCCCGCGAGGCCGGCGAACAGTCGCCCGGTGGCCCGCGTGACCGAGGGCAGCGTGTCCTCGGTTCCCTCTGGTTCGACCGGGTTCGACTCGTAGAGCGGGACGATACCCTTCATGAAGCGGCTCAGAGCGACGTGACCGCGCACGCTGTCGTTCTCGTCGCTCCAGGGATCGCTCACCTCATCGTCGGGAAAGGTCGCGTTGAAGGCATCGATGAGCTGGCCACGTCGGCGCGCCATGGCCTCCAGCTTGCTGATCGCGTACTGCCGCGCGAGCGCGCCCGTACCCTGGACGGTGCCGAGATACTTGGTCTCCACGGTGTCCTTGTAGTTCCCCGCGGCATCGATGTGGCAGATGCCGCGATACGACGCGCCCTCGAGATCTTCGGTGAACACGCTCGCGCCCAGACGGTCGCACAGCGCGGAGTACATGTCGTCGCCCAGCGTCGACTTGGGGGGGGCGCGCCGTGTGGTGTCGAAGTCGCTCGAGCACGCCAGCACGCCGAGCGCCACGCAAGCGCTGCCGAGCACGGCGCGGCGAAGCGGCCGCCCGCGCTGCGGGCGTCCCTCGTTGCGGGAAGGCCCGCGCCCGATGGAATGCCGATTCTCACCACCCCGCGAAGCGATACCCATGATTTCTCGAGTGTATCGTCTTGAAGGCGCGCGTGAATCGTCTAATCCGGCTCGCAGCTCGCGTGGCTCGGGGGTGAGAGCGCTGCGCCGCGCTGGATTCCGTTGCCGAGCGGCGCTTGCGCCCAGGATTCGCTGCGCTTCGAGCAATTGAGCGCGAGCCGCGCACCGACCCCGGCGCCGCGAAAAACTGCAACGCGTTTCAGCCCTTCAGGCGAATCGAGCAATTGACCCGTGTCGGTTGCCCCCGAGCCCTCGACGCGCCGCGTGGTGCTCGGACCGCGGACGCCGGTGCGCGCCGGTCGGTGTGTCGTCGCGGCCTGCTCCCCAAGGTTTGGCGGCGCAGGGCAAGTGGCCGATGTCGCGGTGCGGTTCCCTGCGCTGCCGCCCGCTTCGCGGGCCGCACTCGGTCGGCGCTCGAGCCAGGTTGATTCACGCAGATCCGGATGCCGCGGTGCTGGGCATGGTCAGACGCCTCAGGGAGTGGCAAAACCTCGGCCCATGTCTGAGTTGGTGGCGATCGTTTTGGCGGCAGGCAAAGGCACGCGCATGAAGAGCGCGCTCAACAAGGTGCTGCATCCCGTGGCGGGGCGCCCCTTGGTTCACTTTCCGGTTCGCGCAGCGCTCGAGGCTGGAGCCGAGCGAGTGGTGCTGGTCGTCAACCCCGAGAATCGAGACGCGATTCAGAGCTACCTAGAAGGCGCCTTTGGACGCGAGCGGCTGTCGTTCGCTACCCAGGACCCGCCACGAGGCACCGGTGACGCCGCACGCGTGGGGCTCGAGCCCGTGCGAGATGCGGAGCGGGTGATGATCCTGTGTGGGGATACGCCGCTCTTGCGCAGTGACGACCTGACCCAAGTGGCGCGCGCGCTGGACGAGCGTCCTTCCGCCCCGGTCGCGTTCCTGACTTGTATCCTCGAGGAACCTGAGGCGTATGGCCGCGTGCTGCGCGACGGCGAAGGCAACGTCACCGAGATCCGTGAGTTCAAGGATCTGCGTAGCGATGCAGAGCGCGCCGTGCGTGAGATCAACGCCGGCGTCTACGTGGCGCGAACCGCCTTCCTGCGAGACGCGCTGGCGAGGTTGGACAGCGACAACGCTCAGGGTGAGTTCTACCTGACCGACGTCGTGGCTCAGGCGCAGGACCAGGGAGGGGCGCTGGGCATCGTGGGTGAGGAGGAGGCGATGGTTGGAGTCAACGATCGCGCCCAGCTGGCTCAGGCGGAGTCGATCTTGTTCCGGCGCATCGCCATCGCTCATGGGCGCCGAGGTGCCAACATCCGCGGAAACGCGCGCATCGACGACGGAGTCGAGATCGGCGTGGACGCTACGGTCGAGGACGGCGTGTGTCTGAGAGGCAGCACTCAGGTGGAGGACGGCGCCACGATCGACGTCGGTTGCGTGGTCACCGACTCGAAGATCGGCAAGCACGCCATGCTCAAGCCCTACTGCGTCGTGATCGGCAGCTCGGTCGGGGAGTGGTCGGAGATCGGCCCGTTCGCCCACCTGCGACCCGACAGCCAGATCGACGAGAAGGCGCGCGTCGGCAACTTCGTCGAGATCAAGAAGACCCGCCTGCGCAAGGGCGCGAAGGCGAATCACCTCGCCTATCTGGGGGATGGCGACGTCGGGGAGAACGCGAACATCGGTGCGGGAACCATCTTCTGCAACTACGACGGTTTCAAGAAGCACCGCACGGTCATCGGCGCAGGCGCCTTCATCGGCAGCGATAGCCAGCTG
>JAGQIY010001140.1 GCA_020430865.1 Myxococcales bacterium | reverse complement strand
CGCCGGCCCGACCGCTCACGGAGGCGCTTGCCTCCACGCTGACCTGCACACGCACGGACGCCTTCACGCTCGCATCAGCAGCGGCGCCAACGCACGCCAGCGCCTGGAGCCCCGCCTGCCCGATGATCTTCGGCAGCTGACCTCCAACTTGAACCACGACCTGGGCGTCGTTGATCAGGCGCTTGCCGAGCGCGAACTCTGCCTGCAGCAGCTGTGGCAGGTTCGCTTGTAGCGTCGTTGCCAGCCTGGCGGCGCTCTCACCATCGGGCCAGGTCTGGACGAAGACCTCGGCGGGGGTGCAGCTGGCGCGAAAGTTCGCCTGCGCGTTGCAGCTCGCATTGCACTCCGCGTCCGCGCTCGGCGGCCTCACGCTGCCCTCGCACTGCGGGGCTTGCCACTGCCCCTGACAGCCCACGTGGCACGTCGCATCACACGCGCCGTTGCAGTCGCCGTTGCACTGTCCAACGCATTGCCCCGTGGCATCGACCTGAGAGCACTGACCGTTGCACTGGCCGGTGCAGCGACCTTCGCAGCGCCCCACGCAGCGTCCCTGGCAGTAGCCCGAGAGCTTCGCGGGCTCACAGCTGGCGATGACCTGCCCAGGGTCGACGCTCACGTCGCACGCCCCCTCACAGCGAGCCTTTGCCTGCAGATCGGCCTGGCACTGCGGGAGCTTGGCCTGAACGCGCACGCCGACGCCCTGGGCCAGTATGGCGTCCATCCGGGCGGCAAATGCCCCGCAAGCCGCCTTGGCGGCCGAGCCCGGCTTGTCGTCTGGCGGCTGCAGCTCGGCCTGGGTCGCCCCCACGTCCAGGGCCATGCGCGAGCAAGCCTCCACCGTCATCGCCTCCATCTGTAGCGATAGCTGCATCAGGTCCTTGGATGCGGCCACGAAGGTGCGGATCTTGGCATTGGCGCGCGGGTCTGCGCTGAAGTTCGCAGTGAGCGGATCTCCGGAGTTCCAGCTCGGACATGCGGCGCCGAGACCGCCGAACCCCGCGCCCTGACAGGCGCCCAGAGCGAACGCAGCGGCGCCGATGACCAGCGCACTGCCAACGCCGCGGGCGACGGCGCGCTGACGACTCGAGGAAGACGAAGCGTGGACCATATGATTTTCCGTTGGGATTTTCTGGTTGGGGGGGAGAGGTCAAACCTCGAGGTGCTGCGCGATGGCGCCGCGGACGCGATCCATGAGCAGCGTCAGGTGCTCGCGATCGACACCGGATGTGTCGACAGGCTCGCTGAAGGTGACGCGCACGGTCTGTCCTTCGTTCACCTTCCGTCCCTTTGCCACCAAAGTGCGACGTGTGCCATCGATGGTCACCGGAAGAATGCGCGCGCGAGCGTCGATGGCCATGCGGAATCCCCCCTTCTTGAACGGAGCGAGCCTTCCGTCGACGCTCCGCGTGCCCTCGGGCGCGATCCAGATGCTCATCCCGGAGCCGAGCGCCCGGCTGGCGGCGCTCAGGCTCTGGATGGCCCGTTCCCGACGCTGGCGATCGAGTTCGGGGAAGCCGGCGGCGCGCATCGCGGCCCCCATCACCGGGATGCGGAACAGCTCGCGCTTGGCCACCATGCGGATCGGCTTGTCGTAGCTCTGGAAGAGCACGGGGATGTCGTAGTGCGACTGGTGATTGCTGATGACGACGAAGGCCTCGTCGCCCTGCATGTGGTGCTTGCCGTGAACCTCGATGCTTATCCGCGCGGCATCCACCAGCGCCTTCGACCAGCGATCCAGACGGGCGTCACACGCCGAGCGCTGGACCCGACCGAGGATGCTCTCGGCGATCGTGGGCAGCCCGACCTCGCAGGTGACTAGCCCGGCGTGGATCATGTGCTTGAGGGACATGGGGAGCAAAGCCAAACACGCGACCTGTGCCGACGCCAGCGGAAGCGGCGCGACCCTGCCGCCGGTGAGCGGCCGCGGACGGCGAACCCCCCACCAGGCCGCCCGTCTCAGTTGCTCTTCGCGGGAGGGGGCCCGGCCGGCGCGGGTCTTTCGCCCGGCTGCTTCGGGTGCTGAAGCTTGGGGAGCGGGCGCACCAGGCTTGGCGACGCCTTGTCGCTGCGCCCCCGCTTGATCGGAGGCGCCTTGGGCGGCGGCGTGCGCCCAGGCTCAGGCCAGGGCCAGGGGAGCGGATCCTTGACCACGCCATGGCCGATCAGACGATTGCGCGTGGGTGGGGGGTGAGGTTGACCCGGTGGAGGCACTCGCTCGTGCAAGGCCCACATCTCGAAGGCGACGATACGGTCTCGAGGATCGCCCGTGCGCTCGTGGTACTTCAGCAGGTAGTCCTTCACGCCAGGTAGATACGCACGGAAACGCGGCTCGGAGATGCGGCGCATCCAGTCGCACCAGATCTGATTCAAATGATAGCCGGTCTCCGGGTTCATCTCGAAGCTGGGCGGCTTGCCCGTCAGGGGGTCTATGTGGCGCCCGTCCTGGGTCACCGCATCCACCACGATCACGCCGTCATCGGTGGGAGGCTGAGGCGCGAACATCGACCAGCCCTGGAACATACGCGGGTAGATCACCGTCGCGTTCAACACCTCGGGACGGTTCTTTTCCTGGAGCTTGATGGCTGGAGGCACCGCGCGGTTCTCAATCAGCACCTGGCTGGTGGCGGCCACCAGGAGATGGACCACTACCAGCTGCCCAAGGACGAAGCCGAAGCGGCGAAACGCACGGCGCACCCCGCTCGCTTCAGGCGCGAGCTGGTCCGGCTGGGACGCGAGCGACGCCACGCCGAAGCGCTCGGCGTACTCCGCTCGCTTCGCCATCGCCCGCCTCAGCCAGGCGTCCACGAGGTGGCTCGCGCCAGGCAGGTACAGCCAGAACCAGACGAAGCGTGGAGTGCTCAACGCATGAGTCAAGGAGCGCAGCCCAGCGACGCCGCTCAGGGCTGCGGAGTCGCTCTCCCCCTCCCCCAAGACCCCGAACCCTGCCGAGTAGCCAGGCTTGCCCACGAAGGTCACCAGGCCTTGGCCATCGAAGCGCTTGATCAGCCGCCCCAGGGACAGCGCCAGGCCGTTGTCGGAATCCAGCAACACGCTGCGGGCCGCACGCTTGCGTCTTTGTCTCGTGGCAAGCCAAGTCCAGTAGTCGGCGTGAACGAAGATCGACATCATGGCCATCATCGACCAGGAGAAGGGTCCCAGCTGGACCATCGAGTCGATGCCCAGGTGCAGCGCCAAGATCAGCGCCCAGGCCAGCAGCCGGGCCTGCTTGGTCAGCACCGGGGTGAGGATCAACGCCGGAAGCGCGAACTCGATGGCGAGCGCACTCCAGCTCATGCCCTTGATGCCCCAGAGCGGGAGGTGGTGACGTATCCAGCCCCCGAAGGGCGAGATCATGCGATCTTGCTGCAAGAAGTAGTAGACCGCAGTGCCGTCTCTCCAGGGCGGCCCGTTCTTGTGGACCGCGTTGAAGTAGTAGATCACCGCCCACTGCAGCAACAGAGCCAGCGCAGCCAGGTTGACCACGGGCTTCGTCTCGAGCACCGGCCTCGAGCGATCGTTCAGTGCGTCGACGGATGTCTCCCTCCGATCCCGCAGCGAAGCCAACAGCGAGTCGACGGAGAAGCGCTGACCGAGGGGCAAGAACAGGCTCCACACGGTCAGCAGAATCAGAACGACGTAGCCCCCGTTCTCCATCAGGATGCTACGACTGCTGATGCTGCACAGCATGATTACTGCAAGGAAATGCATCAGCCGCGTGCGCCAGCCAATCCAGAGGCAGAGGTAGATCGCCGCGTGAATCCAGAACAGGACCTCGACCTCGCCCGGAGTGCTGAACGCATGGTAGAGCGACCACAGGTGGTTGCTCATCGGCCGGAACAGCGCGAAGTGATTCGGCAGCCAGCCCTCGTTCGTGAAATGGTCGACCAGGTCTGGATGGCGCCGCAGCAGGTCGATCAGCAGCAGCGCACCGAGGAGCCAGCGAAATAGCCCCAGAGAACGCGGATCGACCGTGAGATAGCGAGCAGTGAACCCGCGGCCGATACGCCGCCAGAGCGGGGCACTCTCCTGGGTCTGGGTCTCCTGGGTCTGGGTCTGCAGCGCCTCTGCGTCAGACTCCTCCCCCCTGGCATCGGAGTCCTCGTCCTCCACCTCCGGCGTGTCGTCAGGCTCCCTGTCGTGTTGGTCGGTCACTTGCCACTCTTCTTCAGCCAGGGCGTGGCGAGGCTATCCTTGACGACTCCATGTGAGAGCAGCTTCTTCGGCGGTAGGGGCGTTCCGTGCTGCTGACCCGGTGGGGGTGACTTGTCCTCGATCCACCAGACGTCGAACGCCACCAGACGATCCTTCGGGTTCCCGGTGCGCTCGGGATACTTCATCAAATAGTCTTCGAAGTTCTTGCGGTGGTGGGCGTTGCCCGAGAAGCGGATCTTGTTCTCGTAGTCGCACCAGAACTGGTTGTGGCCCCAGCCAGTGGGGGTGTCGGGATCGAACTCCGGCTCCTTCCCCGTCAGTGGGTCGATCTTTCGACCATCGACGGTGCGCGCATCGACCACCACCGTGCCGTCCTCGTAGGGCGGCTCCGGAGCGAACATGCGCCAGCCCTGGTAGAGGCGCGGATAGTCCACGATCTCCTCCACCCAGGCTGGGCGCTTGATGCGGATCTTGCTGGTCACCCAGGCGTTGTCGACCATCACCTGACTACCCAGGATGACCAGTACGAAGAGCGCGCCCAGTTCTCGCAGCGCGCCCCCGACACGGGTCAGGCTGTGGCGCCAGGGCTTCGGCTCGGGCGGCGCCTCAGGAGCGGCATGCCGTGCAACGCCACAAGCGCCGAGACCGAGCCACACGGAGATGGCGATGCGGTTCTCTGCCACCTTCCGATACAGCCACTCCCCCAGCGAGGACAGTGGAGGCACCTTCAGCCACCACACCAGCGCGATCCCGAACGGCAACGCGCGCATGATCTCGAAGACAGCATTCGCTTCCGTACGGTAACTCCCATCCGGGAGCACCACCACCACGCTCTTCTCCGTCTCGGCAGGGTCCAGACCCTCCGGGAGCTTGTCGTGGTCCCAGTTCTCGACGAAGTGGAGGCGCTGGAAGGGGTCCAGGCGCTTGAGGATGCGGGAAGCCAGCAAGCAGAGGCCACAGTCCGCGTCGTAGATCACCGTCCGTCGGCGCTTCTCCTTGCCGAAGTATCGACCCACAGCGGCCCAATCAGCGGCTCCCAGCATCAGGATGAAGAAGCTCACCATCACGTAGGAGAAGGGGCCGAGACGCGACATCGCCGCGATGTTCCCGTGCAGACCAAACGCGAGGACGAAGGCCAGACGCCGGAACCACTTCTGCCCGAACGGGATCAGCAGCAGGAAGCTCAACGCTCCCTCGACCACCAGAGTCGAGTACGTCAGCACGCGCAGCACCCCGAACGGGACATGATTGCGCACCCAGACTCCGAACCACGTGATGATGCGGTCCTGGTACACGAACCAGTGGAGCGCCGACCCATCTTGCCAGCCGTGCCCGCCCTTGTGCACGGTGTTGAAGAAGTAGATCACGCTCCACTGCAGGATCAGACCAAAGAACGCCAGGCGGTAGACCGGCAGATCCACGCCCTCGTCCACGCTGCGATCGTTGAGTTCCTCGGCGTTACGCTCCTTGAAACGCTTCATCGACTTCCGAACGGCGTCGATCGAGAGTCGATTTCCGAGCGGCAAGAACAGGGTCCAGATGGTGATGATGTTCACCACCACGGTGCCGCCATTCTCGACGAACAGGTTTCTGGCGTTCAGGCTGGTGATGCAGATCGCAGCCAAGATGTGGAACAACTTCGTCCGGTACCCGAACAGGAAGCACAGGAAGACGCAGAGCGTCACCGCGAAGGCGACGCTCACCTCGCCGTAGGTGCTGAACGCGTGATAGAGGGAGAACACGTGGCGCCCCATCGGCGCGAATAGCGAGTAGTGATTCGGATAGATGCCGTCGTTGGTGTAGAAGGCGTCGGCGTTGGCCCAGCGCCGCAGCAGGTCCACGCTGAGGATGATGCCGAGCACGATTCGGAACACGCCGAGCCAGCGCGGGTCCGCCTTCATGTAGTGCTCTGCGAACCATCCGGGCTTGGATGCCGCCGAGTCGTCCACACCGGATGCCCGATCGCCCTTCGACCCAGCGCCCGTTTCGGCGCCCTCGGCCGAAGCAGCAGGATCCGAGCCTGCTTCGGTCTTGCGCCGCCTCTTGCGGCGCTTCTTGCGGCGGACGGGTTCGGTGCCCGAAGCCTCTGCCGCTGCGGAGGGAGCGCTGTTCTCGGCGTCCGAGTCGCGATCTTCGCCGCGTGTGGAGGTCGGAGCGTCGGAGTCTCGATCGGTCGAGTCGGTCATTGGAGCAGCTGCACTCTAGTCAAGCCGGCGATGGTGAGGGGTGCGAATTGTTTCTATACTGCTCGTGTACCGCCGCACGGTTTTCGCGAACTCGCGGTCGCCCGAAGCAGTGCTGGCGTGAGACGGCCGTCCGAGCCGCGCGAGGGAGCGCGAACGGGTGTGGACTCCGCTTTCCGTCGCCGGCTGTAGCTTGGCGAACCACTCGTCCACTGCGTGCCCCCCAGAGAGCACTCCGCCCTGTGCATGGGCCGTGCCTCGACCCGAACGTGCCTCGACCCGAACGTGCCTCGACCCGAACGTGCCTCGACCCGAACGTGCTCGACCCGAACGTACCTCGACCCGAAGCTCTCGACGCGGCCCCGAACCTGCGACTCCCGTCGAGCAGGCGCGAAGGGCCCACGACAACGAAGTCCGAGTCGTGGCTCAGGCCTCGAGCGACTGAGCCACTCGCCCACACCCTCCAGCGACCTGCCCTTCAGGGATGGCCGAGGTGCGAGGCCGCGGGGTGTTTGCCACGCAAACCGGCGCTCGGTTGTAGTAGATTGAGGGGATTGCCACGGGTGTGTGCCTGGTTGCGAATGGCCCCTCTATCCCACCTCCGACCCACTGACGACGCCAGCCGCAGCTCGCGACGTGTGCGATCGCGGCGTCTGCGTGCTGCAAGGCCCCAAACCGCTGGGCTTTGTTGGGACAAATGGCTGCGGAATACGCGACCAATTCCGCGAGCACCTGTAGAGTGTCGTATGGGGATCGTGCCCCTGGTTCCCTCCGAACGCACGGCCTCGACCAGCGACCGGACCAGCATCCGAGCCCTTCATCAGGGCTTCAGCTTCTCACCCAGGGCGCGACCGCCCACAGAACTCTCCTGCGAACGATGAACGTTGCCTGCGAAAAGTGCGCCGCCAAGTACGCGGTGCCCGATGCCAAAGTGAAGGGCCGAAAGGTCCGCATCACGTGTAAGCGTTGCGGCGCTCCAATCGTAGTCGATGGCCGAGCCCTGGCTGGAGGAGACAAATCCGCAGAGAAACCCGCTGCAGCCAAGCCAGCGGCTGCAACCAGGCCAGCGGCTGCAACCAAGCCAGCGGCGGCAGCGCCGAGCCCGGCCAAGCCAGCAGCGGCGGCCAAGCCAGCGGCGGCGGCCAAGCCAGCGGTCGCAGCGCCGAGCCCGGCCAAGCCAGAACCCACGAGGCCCCCGGACGCACGAGCCCCAAGCTCCCCCCAGACCGCGTCAGCCATGCCCGCGAGTCCGCGCGCAGTGCGCCCCGAGACGCCCCCCACCGCAATCGCAACCGCCGTAACGAAGCCGCCAACCGCCAAGTCAACCATGCTGGGCGGCCTCGGGGCGGCGCCAGGCGCGGCAACACCCAGGCCCAGCGCCAGCCCCAAGCCCGTCGCTAGCCTTGGTCCGAAGCCCGCGCAACGCACCATGCTCGGCGGCGTGACGGCGCCCCGACCCGCCACCCCCATCGCCTCGAAGGCGGCGGTCAAGCAAACGCTGATGGGCGGCCTCAGCCCTGCTTTCGGTGCGGCGCCGGCGCCGCGCGACGCAGAGGCGACCTCGGGAGGAGCGGAGCGCGAGTGGACGGTCGCGGTGACCGACGAGGACCACTACGAGATGAACACCGACGAGGTGGTTCAGGCGTTTACACAGGGAAATATCGACGAGGAGACGTTCATCTGGAAGGAAGGGATGGACGACTGGCTCACTCCCTTCGAGGTCCCGGCGATCGCGTCGTCCCTGCGCAAAGCCGGACTGCGCCCCAAGGGTGAGAACCCCATGGCGTTCGACGACGCGACCCGCGTCGGCCCGTCGCCGCTCGACAAGAAGCCGGCCGCGTCCCCCACACCCAAGCCAGGCGAGACGCAGGGTGTGTGGAAGGAACCGGGAGACTGGAAGCCGATGGCGGCGCCTGGCGTCGACCTGTCATTCGACGACGTCACGGTCGCGATGGCCGCGCCCCAGAGCCGACAGCTGCTCGAGGAGAGTCGTGATCTCGCGGCGGCGCAGCAGGAAGCAGAGGACCTCACGGTCCAGGGTCACTCCCCTCTGCTCGATCAACTCCGCGCGGAAGCGCGCCTGAAGGAGGGACTGAAGACCGTCCCGCCGCCGCCACCGGGCGCGGGCGAGCCCCCGCCGGTCGAACCCAAGGCGTCACCGGTTCCAGCCCCCGCAGCTTCACCGATTCCGTCGCCCGCCGCGAGCCCCGTCGTCCCCGCGGTCAGCTCACCTCCGACGTCGGAGCTCGAGCCAGCCGCCGATTCGTCCATCCCCGTGAGCCTGGAACCAGACGGGGTGGACGATCTGCTGGGCGGTCCATCGGGAGGCGACGACTCGGAGCATGCCGATGGCGACGACGGTAAGACCGGCGCTCGCAACGAAGACTCGGTGCTCTTCTCGCTGAACACCATCGGGCAGACTGCTCAAGAGAAGCCCAAGCCCGCTCCCAAGCTGAAGTCGACGCTCCTGGGTATGGCGCCACCGCCTCCGCCTCG
>JAGQIY010001139.1 GCA_020430865.1 Myxococcales bacterium | reverse complement strand
TGCTCAAGCGCAGCCTGCGCGCGGCGATGATCCCGACGCTGAACAGCCTCACGGTCGCGGGCGTCGTCCAGCTGCCGGGCATGATGACGGGGCAGATCCTCGGTGGCGTCTCCCCGCTGGTCGCGGTGAAGTACCAGCTGCTGATCTACGTCGCGCTGACCACCAGCGTCACGCTGGCGACCCTGGTGTTCTTGCTGGTGCTGCGCAATCGTCAGCTGACGCCAGCGCACCAGCTCGTGCCCCCACCGGAGCGCACCCAGGTCGTCTCCCGCGGCGGCGGCGGCGGTGGCGGTGGCGGCGGTGGTGGTGGTCGCAGACGGCGTGAAGCTTGAGGCGCCTCACGCACCATCATTCGCCCAACAGTTTCCGCGTGAGAATGCTAGGACTGCCATCCAGGCTGCGCTTCCAGGAGCTCCAGGAACAGCTCCCCCGCTCTCCCCAGGGGGCGAGCGCGCCGCCACGACAGGTGAGGCACGAAGCGGTGCTCGTGGGCTTCTTCGAAGGGCAGCTCGACCAGCTCGCGGCGCTTGAGCGCCCGGCGCACCAGGTGTTCCGGCATCCAGCCGAAGCCAATCCCGGAGACCAACGCCTCGAGCTTGGCGTGGAAATCACCGAGTCGCAGCACGTGGGGACTGCCGAGGGACAGGCGCCCCAGATTCGAGCCGCCGCTCCCGGAGTCTTCGACCATCAACTCCACGTGCTGCGCGAGGTCGACGCGGCTCCGCACGACGCTTCGACGACCGCGCGCGCGTGGCGGCGCCAGGGGATGCACCGGGCTCACCACCAGACGCATGCACAGGGGCGCGAGCGGTCGCGCCACGTGCCGCGCATCACCAGCGAAGTCCAGCACGAACATCAGGTCGGCTTGCTGCGCCGTGAATCGCTCCCTCACCCCCGAGAGATACTCCACATGCAGGTCGACCCGCGTCGGGAGCCCCCGCTGCACGAGGCCTTTCATTGCCGCGAGGATGGGCTGTAGCTCCAGCGCACCGTCCACGACGATGGTCAGGCTCGGCTCCCAAGCATCGCGCAGCGCACGCGCGACGCGATCGAAGTGGCGCGCGCGCTCCAGCAGTTGCTCCGCCTCGAGCAGCAGACGCTGGCCAGCCGGCGTGAGCACGGCGCGATGTCCGCTGCGGTCGAAGACCGCGAACCCGACGCGCTCCTCGAGTCCCTTCACGCCATAGCTCACGGCGCTGGTCGCGCGGCCCAAGCGCTTGCCCGCAGCGGCGAAGCTGCCCGTTGTCGCGATCGCCTGGAGGACGCGGAGCTGGTCCAGGTTGACGAGGTCGGCAGGCTCCGAGCCGACCCGTTCGGAGCCAGCGTCGGGTTTGGGGGGGAGGTGCGATTCCAAGGCGCTCTCCAGGCGACCGCGAAGCGGCCCACAGTTTGTTCTGATAATCTGAACGAATTCAATCGAAAGATTGAAATTTCATGAACACGCGCTTGGCCGTAGCGTGGGTTCATGCACTACACTCGGGGGCGGATCACCCGTCAGGCGCACGTCGATATCCCCAGCGGAACCGTGGAGGAGGAGTTCGGGCGCGGCGGCTTCTTCGGTCGCAGCGCGCACCTCTACCGCAGCGCGCCTCCGGTGAACTGGACGGAGGTCAGCCCTGGGCTCCGACCCCGCGCGCTGAACCTGCGAGAGCTGCCGAAGCTCGACACCGGCGAGGGCAGGGCAGAGGAGTGGCTGGAGTCCCGTATCCCGGTGCTGCGGAACGCCGACGCGCGGATCGCCTTCTCCCGCTTGAGCGGCAGCATGCAGCATTGCTTCCGCAACGCAGACGCCGACGAACTGCTGTTCGTGCACGGCGGGCGCGGCACCTTGCTGAGCGACTTCGGCGCGCTGGACTACGAGACGGGTGACTACCTTCTACTTCCGCGAGGTACTACCTACCGCCTCGATCCGAAGGACCTGACCCACTGTCTGGTGCTGGAGAGCCGTGGTGAGCTGCGCGTCCCCGAGCGCGGCATCCTCGGCCACCACGCGCTCTTCGACCCGGCGTTGATCGACGTTCCGGATCCCGAACGGCTGCCCGCCAACGCGAGCCAGGTGGAAACCCACGACTGGGACGTGGTGGTGCAACGCGGCGGCGAGCTGCATCGCATCCGCTACCCCTTCGACCCGCTGAACACCGTGGGCTGGAAGGGCGACCTGAGCGTCTGGCGCATCAACGTGAAGGACATCCGTCCCGTGCTGAGCGATCGCTACCACCTCCCGCCTTCGGCACACGCGACCTTCATCAGCGACTCCCTGGTGGTCTGCAGCTTCTTGCCGCGACCCCTCGAGGTAGGTGACCCGAACGCGCTTCGGGTGCCGTTCTACCACGCGAACATCGACTACGACGAGGTGCTGTTCTATCACTCCGGCGACTTCTTCAGTCGCCAGGGCATTTCCCCGGGGATGCTCACGTTTCACCCCCAGGGCATCCATCACGGGCCCCAACCTGGCGCGATCAAGGCCAGCGAAGCCAAGACCCGCACCGATGAGGTAGCTGTGATGATCGACACCCTCCGTCCCTTGCAGGTGTGCGAGGAGGCGCGAGACGCAGAGCGAGTGGACTACTGGAAGAGCTGGATGACGCCATGAATCAAGCAAGCGAGACCAACCCCCTGGGCCTGAACGGCATCGCCTTCGTCGAGTACGCGAGTCCGACCGCCGAAGGTCGAGAAGATCTGAACCGGCTGTTCGGCAGCTTGGGCTTCTCCAAGCTTCAGCGGCACCCGAGCCTCGACATCCAGGACTACGTCCAGCACGACGTGCACTTCCTGGTGAACCGCGAGGAGACGGGCCACGCGCATGACTTCAGCGCCAAGCATGGTCCGTGTGTCTCGGCGCTGGGCTGGTGGGTCGCCGACGCCGAGCTGGCGCTGGCGCGCGCCGTCGAGCGTGGCGCGCGGGCCTATGAGGGAGCCATCGCGTATCACGGCGCAAAGGCGATCTACGGCATCGGCGGTTCGCTCATCTACCTGGTGGACGAGCGTGTGGGGCGACGCTGGGACGACGAGTTCCTCAGCCTGGAGAACCCCGAGCGCCACCCGAGCCGAGGCTTTTACCGCGTGGATCACCTCACCAACAACGTAAGGAAGGGCACGATGCAGGAGTGGGCCGACTTCTACAAGCGCGTGTTCGGCTTCACCGAGGTGCGCTACTTCGACATTCGGGGTCAGAAGACCGGTCTGACGTCCTACGCACTACGTTCGCCATGCGGCCAGTTCTGCATACCGATCAACGAAGGCGACGAGTCGAAGTCGCAGATCGAAGAGTACCTGCGCGAGTACGATGGCCCTGGCGTGCAGCACATCGCGCTGCTGAGTGACGACCTGCTCTCCAGCTTGAACGAGCTGGACGCCGCCGGTGTCCCCACCCTGGACATCGATGCCGACTACTACGAGAGCGTGTTCGAGCGCGTGCCTGGGGTCACCGAGGACCACCAGCGCATCGCGGAGCTCAAGGTGCTGGTCGACGGCGACGAAGATGGCTACCTGCTCCAGATCTTCACTCGCAACGTGATCGGCCCGATCTTCTTCGAGATGATCCAGCGCAGGAACCACCTGTCCTTCGGCGAGGGCAACTTCTCCGCGCTGTTCCGCTCCATCGAGCGCGACCAGGAACGCCGCGGCGTGCTCTGAGACCCCGCGGCTCGACGCGGGCGGCGCCGGCTGACCGAAGACCTCAGTCGGCGCCCATCGCCCGTATCCGCTCGGTAACGTCCGCGGGCTTCAGGATCAAGCTGAAGCTCACGGCACCAGGATCGTCGAATGGGCTGACCAACGGCCCGAGAGTCGACGCCAGGCGCCCCATCGACCACTCCCCATCGACGCCGACCACCACCTCGCAGGCGCGCCGCTCGTCGCGCCCTGGGCTGAGACGAGCACAGGAGAAGCGCGCGATGTCCGGCCCTCTGAGCGTCTGAGGGGGTTCCTTCACGGGCCCCGAGACGGGCCCCACCAGCTCACCGTGCTCGACGTCGTAGAGGTAGCGCCAGACGTCGGGTCGCTCGACGGCGGGCAGCTCGCGTAGCTCCGGATAGGCCCGCAAGGTCACCGCGCGCAGCCCGGCGGCGCGGGCGATCGAGTCCTCCCTCAGCACCCGTGCATCGCGGATCAACAGTCCGAACGGATCGCGGGCCTTGCTACCCAGATCCTTCACGACCTGACCCAGTCGGATCTCCATGCGCGAGGCCAGCAGCAGCGCAGGACGAGTCATGCCCTGCGTGTTGGTCCGCCGCGGTCCCCCTTCGTCGTTGCTCCGCTCGGGATCCGGCTCCGCGGGTGGAGCTTCGACGGCTCGGGTGCTGTCGAGCAGGCTGCGGGCGAAGTCCCGCGGCTGCCAGCGCGGCGGCTCGAGCCAGGCGCGGCGCTCGCGCCCCACGATCCAGATGGGTGCCTTGGGGATCCAGGGCTGAGCCTGGAGCTCCACCCGTGGGAGCTCCAGGGAACGCTGCGCGAGCACACCTTCCAGCTCACCGAGCTGATGCTCGGAGGCCTGAACGAAGCGCTCTCCCCCGAAGAAACCGAGCCAGACACCGGCCACCAGCGCGACCTGCTTGCCTCTCGAGGCGAGGCGCTTGCGCAGTGACCACAGGAGCAAGACGATCGCCGCCCCCGACGCCGACGTGTCCAGGACCACCAGGCGGCTTCGACGAGCCAGCTCGAGACCTCCGCGCACTCCCTGCTCGTAGAGCGTCTCGCGGTGGGCGTTGAGGATCGGCACGCTAACTTCCGCACGGATCCATGAAGCGACGACGAAGACGAGCGGCACCCAGACCGCGAAGCCCAGGGCTGCCCCTCGCGTGAGCAACACGGCCAGGAAGAGCACGCTGCAAATCGCGAGCACATCCTCGACGTTCCAGCTGAGACCCAGGACGATGCGACCGAACGCCAGCGACACCGCCCAGGTCAGGATCGCCACCCAGGCCTGAGGTGACACCGGCAGCTCACGCCGCGGGTGCACCCGCGAGCCGATCAGCTCGAGCCCCAGGGCGCCGATCGCCGCCACGCCCGCGCCGATGAGCATCACCGCGCGCGCATCACCCGCCGCTTGCCAGTAGCCCAGGAGCATCTCCGACACGTCGCTGAGCCCGGAGATCACGCCCAGGTCTCGAGAGTGGCTCTGGAAAGCGTACCCCAGGGAAACGAGGGGCAGCAGCAGCCAGCCGAGCCAGAGCTTGCTGGCGGCGTGGCGCCCACGCCAGAAGGCGACGCCGAAGGCGGCGAGGGGCGTGAGGAGCCAGAGCCAGAACGGCGAGACCCAGGAACTCAGCGGATGCGCGAGCCCGTACGCAGAGCAGGCGATCAGCGTCCCGAGGCCGATACCCAGCTCGACCCGCCCGAGCTCCGCGCTTGGCAGCTCAGGCTCGGGGTCGGAGTCGGGTCCGGCGCGCACGACCCGCGGCGCCCGGACGTCGGAGTCGGGCTCGCTGGTCCGATCGAGGTCGGGCTCGCTGAGCTCTGCTTCGGCAGAGGTCGGTTGTTCGCTCCTTTCCCGAACCATCGGCCCCCGAGAGGAAGGCGGCGTAGGCGTCCAGGTTGGTCTCGCGACCCAGGAAGTCGTGAACCAGCTGGTTCTCGTCGGGTCCGGCGCCACGGGCCAGCACCAGCTTGCGCCAGTCGTCCGCCACCTTGGTGTTCATGAACCCTTCCTTCTGGAAGCGCGTCAGAACGTCGCGCGCGATGGCAAGCGCCCACTGGTAGCCATAGTACCCTGCGTCGTAGCCCATCAGGTGACCGAACGTCGCCTGAAAATGCGTTTCCGGGAGGTAGCCAAAGCTCTGGGTTTGCTTCATCACCTCGCGGAACACCTTGTCGGTGTCGATCGGCGTCGGACGGTGGTGGTACTCGAAGTCGAGAGTCGCCAGGGAGATCTGCCGCTCGGTGTGCAGCGCAAATCCGAACGAACGGCTCTTGGTCATGGCGTTGAAGAGCTTGTCCGGGATCTTCTCGCCGGTCTCGTAGTGCTTCGCGAACAGGTCCAGGGTCTCGCGCCTCCACGCCCACTCCTCGAGCATCTGCGAGGGCGCCTCCACGAAGTCGCGCACGGTGTTGGTGCCAGAATAGGTCGCGAGCTCCTGCTGCGTCAGCACGTGATGCAGGGCGTGCCCGAACTCGTGGAAGAAGGTGGTGACCTGATCGTGGGTCATCAAACCCGGCTGCCCAGGTTCGCTCTTGGGGAAGTTGCACACCAGCGCCGAGATGGGCGTGACGTAGCTGCCGTCGTCCATGCGCTTGCCGCCACGGATCTCGAACATCGCCGCGTGCTTGTACTTGCCGTCGCGGGGATAGAGGTCGAGGTAGATTCGCCCGAGCTTCTTGCCGTGGTCCGTCACCTCGAGGATGCGCACGTCCTCGTGCCACACCGATCCTTTTTCCGCCGGGATTTCTTTGAACTCCAGACCGTAGAGCTTCGAGAGGATGGTGAACAGGCCTTTGGCCACTGACTCGACCTCGAAGTAGTTCGAGAGTTCCTTGGCATCGAAGCCGTACTTCTTGTTGGCCAGGCGGCCCACGAGGTACAGCCGATCGTGGTTCGGCACCACCTTGCCCTTGCCTCCGAGCCTGTGCCACTCGGCCAGCAGCTCCGCATACTCACGCTCGCCGGGCTTCTCGACCTGCTTGGCGGCGTTCTTCAGGAACTCCTGAACCTTGGCGGCCGTCTTCGCCATGCGCGGCTCGATCGCGTAGTCGGCCCAGGTCTCGTAACCCAGGAGCTTCGCCTTCTTCTCGCGCAACACCAGCACGCGCTCGAGGATCGGGACGTTGGCTTTTGCCGCGCGGTTATCGAACTCGAAGGTCAGATCCTTCGCGATGCTGCGGTCGTCAGCGTAGGTGATCACCGGGAAGTAGTCAGGATAGTCCGTGGTCAGCTCGACCAGCCCGTCGGCACCCGGCTCGTGCTGCTCGATGAAGCTCTCGGGTAGGCCCTTGAGCTGCTCTGGCTTGACCTTGATGCTGCCCTTGGCCTCGCTCAGGTTCGTGCCAAAGTCCTGGCTCAGCTTGGTGAGCTCCTCGTTGAGCTTGCGCAGCTCGTCCTGCTCGGCCTTGGGCAAGAACAGGCCATTGCGCTTGAAGTCGCGCAGCAGGTCTTCGAGCAGCCGCTTGCGGGTCCCCTCGAGCGCGGGGTGCTTGTCGGCGTAGCGCCGCACGACGCCAGCGAACCGCGCGTCCAGCATCATGTCGGTGTAGAACTCGTCGACCTTGGGGCGGCACTCTCCGGCGGCGTCGCGCACGGCCTTGTCGGGGTGCCCCACGTTCATCAGATCCGGAAAGCCAGCCCCGACGCTCAGCTCGAGGGAGATCTGATCGACCTTGGCCAACGTGTTGTCCCAGGTGAGCTCCGTTTCCGCAGGGAGTTCCTTCACCTCGCCGAGCAAGGCCTTGGCGCGACCGAGGTGGCGGTCGCAGAGCGCGACCACGCCCGTCGCGGTCATGCCTTCGGCGACGGGGTCGACCTGAGCCGTGGGCGTCTCGGGGACGGCAGGAGTTTCGGGCGTTGCAGAAGGCATAGCGGACATGGCCGGAGGCTCCGATGGCTGGGGGGTGCTGCTGGGAGTGCAAGCGCCGAGAGCCAGCGCGAACACGAACGCCCAACGGGCGGATCGGGCAACAGACGTACGCGAAGCTAGGGCGGAGGCAAGCGTGGACTCTCGCATGGGCGGGACCATTCCCCAGCACCTGCGCGCTGGCAAGCCAGTTCACGGCCAAAAAGTGCTACGGATGGCTCGGGTGACTGGACGACGGGGCACAGCTTCCGAGGCGCCGACCAGCGGGGCAGTCGGTGTCGATGCGCAGGTCTCGCGGCCAGGGTCGCGGCCCCTCGCGCAGCGCGGGATCTTGCTGATGATCCTGTCGACCGTCGCGTTCGCCGCGATGCTGAGCCTGGTCAAGCTCGCGCGGCGAGAGCTCGGTGCGTTCGAGGTGATGTGCTGGCGCGCAGCGACCTCGGTGCCGCTGGCCTTGCTGCTGGTCTGGCGCAGCGCAAGCGCCGGCAGCCTTCGGAGGTTGTTCCGAGTGCAGCGCAAGGCGCTGCTCACGGCGCGCGTCGTGATGGGCTTTTGCGCGATGTCCTCCTTCTACATCGCCGCCCGGGGCCTCAGTGTCGCGGACATCTCCATCATCCACAAGCTCCAGCCGATCCTGATCGCAGTCCTGGCGCCGTGGGTGCTCGGCGCCGGAGAGCGCTCCAGCCGCGGGATCTGGCTGGCGCTGGTGGCGGGGATCGGTGGGTCGGCGTTGGTGCTCGGGCCTGAGCTGTCGTTCGGGTCTGGCTACGCGATCGCAGCGCTGGTCGGAACCGCAGCGTCTGCGGGCGCTCATCTCGCGGTGCGAGCGCTGGGACGCACCGAGCGGGCGAGCAACATCGTGCTGTGGTTCCAGCTCGGCGTGCTCGGCATCTCGGTCAGCGTGCTCCTGGTTCGTCACGGCGCCGTGCCGCTTCCACCAGCGCACCTGGTGCCCCATCTCTGCGGCATCGGAGTGGCGGCCACCATCGGACAGGCGCTGATGACTCAGGCCTACGCCGTCGAGAAGGCGTCCACGGTCGCCGCGGCTTCGTACGTTGCGCCGCTCTGGGGCGTCGCGAGCGATCTCGTGATTTTCCGCACGGTACCGGAACCGAGCGTATGGATCGGGGGTACTCTGATCGTCGCCGGGGGCTTGCTGCTGCTCAAGGCGACCCGCCAGATCCAAGGCCGCGAAGACGAGGCGAGCGATGTCTGACTCGGCGCGCCCGAGTCTGGCGAGCGGGACCGCGAAGCGCGCGCGAGGCGACGTCGCGGTGGACGTGTTTCGGGGCGTGGTGGTGGTGATGATGTTCGCGGTGCACGCGCGCCGCATTCAGACCGGCAGAGGCGAGGCGCCGCTCGAGGGAGCCGCCGACGCCAGCCTGCGCTTTCTGATGCGCGTCGAGCCCTACATCGCAGCCTCCTTTCTCTACCTCGTTGGATACAGCCTGGTGCTTTCCTGGAGTGCGGCGGCGGCGCGGACCGACGACCTGGCGCTGCTGAAGCGCCGCTGGAAGGCGCGCATGCTGCGTCGTGCTGGCTGGCTGTACCTGCTGAGCGTCGGGCTCTGTCTGCCCCAGTTCGGGCTGCAGTGGCCGGCCACTTTCGTTTCCTCAGGGATTCTATCTGTGATCGCAGCCGCGATCGTCGTGTGCACGTTGCTGGTCTCGAGTTCGGGGGTGAGACGCTTCGCTTGGCCCTCGTGCACGCTCGTGCTGCTGGTCACGAGCGCGCTACACTTCGCGCGCCTCGGGGTCTCTGGCCTGAACGCGGGCCCAGGGGGAGCGTTTCCGCTGCTAGCGGCATCGCTCTTCGGCTTGGTGAGCTCCCCCAACCTGGTGCACACGTCTTCCTCAGCGCCACGCTGGTCGAGCAAGGCCGGGGGTCCACTCGCCGCGCCCGCCCTGCGCAGTCCGTGGGCAGTGGTGTGTCTGATGCTCGCGGGTGGCGAGCTCTGGCGCAGTGGGTGGGACGCTCCCTGGACGGACACGTTCGTCAGCAACTACCGCGACTACCACGGTCTGGCGGCGGTGTACTGGCTGGAGCATGGCCCCAGTCTGCCGTCGACCTGGGTCGCGACGGGGTTCTGGAATCACACGACACTCGGGCTGATCGGTTGCGTGCTGGCGATTTGGTTTACACATCAACTACTTCACGCGCTGTTCAATCCACGAGCCGAAGCAAGAGCGATCATCCCGTACAAACCGATCATGCTGACGGCGTTGGGTGAACATGCGCTCGTCGCCTACATCACGCACCTGATCGCACTTGGCCTGGTGGAAATGTTGGGGCTGGCGCCAGCGTCGAGCCTCGGCACGTGGTGCCTGGTCGCGCTGTTGGTATTCGTCAGTCTGGCGCTCGCACCGCTGGTGAACCGACGATTTCGGCGTAGACTCTGAGGTGGATGACTGAGCTCGGTGAACCCGTACTGCACGAGGAGGTGGAGCGAGCGGCGCGTGTGCTCGTCACCAGCTGCCTCGATCTCGGCTCCGGCGATCAGCTCGTGTTGATCAGCGACCACGCGGTGCCGAACGTCGCGGAAGCTATCGCGCGGGTCGCACGCAACCTGGGCTGCCGGGTGCTCTGGTTTCGCCTCGCGGAGCACGGGCCTCGCCCCTTCAAGCTCCTGCCCGACGCCCTCCAGAGCGCGCTCGCCAACGCGCAGGCGAGCGTCTTCATTGCCAGCGCCCCGCACAACGAGCTCGGGATGCGGCAACACCTGCTGCACGTGGTCAAGCAACTGGGACTCAAGCACGCTCACATGCCGAGCATCAGCGCACTCGCCTTCTCTCGCGGCCTGCGCCTCGACTACCGCGAGGTGGAGCGCGCGGGCCGTCGCATGCTGGACAAGCTCTCGAGCCTCAGACAGCTCCAGGTGACGTCGAGCGCTGGCACCAACCTGGATGTGTTGCTGCCTCCCCGAGCTCGCTGGTTCCCTCAGCTCGGGGTGCTCGAGCCGGGGCGCTGGGGCAACCTGCCCGCGGGCGCCCTGTACGCCACCCCCGAGCACGTGAGCGGACGTTTCGTGGCAAACGCGAGCGTGGGTGAGTACTTCGGCGCTCGTCACGGCCTGCTCCAGAGCAGCCCCGTGCACCTGGTGCTGGAGCGCGGGCGAGTGACGCGCTTGACCTGCCCGGAGGCGCCGGAGCTGCAGCGGGACATGGTGCGCATGCTCGCCTGCTCGGAAAACTCGAGCCGTGTCGGGCTCATCTGCATTGGTGTCAACCCAAGTATCCACACGGCAACGGGTGAAGCGCTGGTCGACCAGAACCTGCCCGGACTGCACCTCTCGATCGGTGACCCGGCAGCGAAGGTCACTGGAGCAGGCTGGTCTGCGCCGACGGCCTTCGCTGCTTGCCAGGCGTATTCCACCGTGCTGGCGGAAGGCGTCCCCCTGATCGAACGCGGTCAGCTGCTGGCGCCGAACTGAGCCTTCGACTCACTCGTCGAGCGGATACTCGCTACCCCCGCGACTCGCGAGAACCTCGAGCACCTCCTTGGTCAACGGTTTGTCGACCACCAGCACGCGGTTCTGCGCCAGGAAGCTGCGGACCCGCTCGGTGAACGCCCCACCGCTACAGAAGTGAACCCTAGACAGGTACTCCGGCAGCTCACGCTCCACGCGATCACGGAACTCGGGGCCATCCACTCCTGGCATCATCAGATCACAAACCACGAGGTCGATTTCCGGGTCGGTGTGCAGCAAGTCGAGGCCGGCCGCGCCTCCTGCCGCTGTCAGGATCTCGAAGTGCCGCTTCAGCAGGCGCTCCTGCGACTTCAACAACAGGGGCTCGTCGTCCACCAGCAGCACACGCAACCTGCGGGTCGGAGGGCGCGGCGAGACCACGCTTGGACCGCTGACCTTCAACCCCGTCTCGATCGGCAATCGCAGGCGAAAGCAGGCGCCTCGTGGCGTGGGCACCAGCTCGATACTGCCGGAGTGGAAGCGCAGGATCTCCGCGCACAACGAGAGGCCGAGCCCGGTTCCGCGATCGGGCGCCTTGGTGGTGACGAACGGCTCGAACAGGCGCGCGCGCACCTCTTCAGGCAGGCCAGGTCCGGTGTCCCGGACATCGATCACGATCTCTCGCTTCTCGAGTCTGCTCGAAACGCTCACTCGCGCCTCCTCGGTTCCGTCCGGTCTTTCCTCGAGGGCGTGAGCAGCATTGATGAGCAAGTTGACCAGCACCTGGGTCAACTTGCCCTCGGAGGCAGGGATCCTGGGCAGCGGTTGCAGGTCGAGACGCAGCACGGCGCGATGTCTCAGCTCGTT
Source organism: Myxococcales bacterium (assembly GCA_020430865.1). The sequence continues at coordinate 510 of JAGQIY010001139.1, read as the reverse complement.
GGCGGCCAGCTTGGCGGCGATGCGTACCACCTCGTTCAGATCGACCGACAGCACCTCCTGCTCGTCCAGTCGGCTGAAGGACTTGAGATCTCGCGTCGTGGCCAGGATGCGTCGAATACCGTCCAGGGAGTCCCCGACCGCGGGCAGCAACTCGGAGCGAGGGTCGAGCGGCTCCTTGGCGCCCTCGAGCAGCTCTCGCAGAGCCTCGAGATTGGTCACCACGTAGGCTGCAGGGTTGTTGATCTCGTGGGCGATGCTCGCCGCCATCTGTCCAATCGTCGCCAGGCGGTCCGAGTGCAGGAGGCGCGTCTGAGCCGCGATCAGCTCCTGGTTCTTGCGCTCCAGCTCTTCCTGGTAGCTCACGGTCTCGCTGACGTCGCGGAACACGTCCACCATACGTCTTCCTTCGAGGGTGTCGTAGACCGTGATCGTGTAGTCACCCCAGAACGTCTGGCCGTCCTTGCGCTTCATCAGCAGGCGTCCCGCCGCGCGGCCGTCGCTGCGGAGCCG
>JAGQIY010001138.1 GCA_020430865.1 Myxococcales bacterium | reverse complement strand
GAAGCGCTTCGGGATCGAGAAGCCCTTCGGGTACACCTCGTTCAGGCACAGGAACTTCTTCGTGAGGTCACCGACGGCGTCGCGCACGTCGATCCACTCCTCACCCTCGTACAGATGCACGTTGCGCAGGCCGTGGGCCTGGACCACGTCGAGCTGCTTGTTCTCGCGCTCGCCGAGGTGCGCGTCGATCACCACGGTGCGGTTATGGCAGGCGTGGATCAGGTTCGGGTCGTAGCCGTCCTGCTTCATCGCGCGGATCACGCCTTCGAGCTGCCAGGGCGTGGTCGACGAGCCAGGGAAGAAGAAGTGCCAGGAGATATTGACCTTGAGCGCGGTGTCCGCGTCCTTGGCGACCGTCTCCTGGTAGTCCGCCAGGTTCATCAAGCGGTGGTAGTCCTCGAGCACGGTCTCGGGACGGGTGCGGACGATGGCGACTTTGCTTCGGGTCATCTGCATGGGCTCCTTGGATCGGGGGGTTGGCTACTACCATCGCCCTCCGGGCGCCAGGCCCTGCCCAGCTTCTCCACGAAAGCTGCACCAAAGGCGGTAGGCCAGCGACGGATTGCCGCATTTCAGGGTCCTTGCTAGTCCCAGCCGTGTGAAGAGGAGCTTCTCGGTCTCGGCGCTCTTGCTCGCCAGCACCTGCGTGAGCTGTGGCAGTGACGACCAGAGCGCCTCACCCCCAAAATCCACGGCACCGTGTGGTGAGGCGGCCACCCCGGGCGCTCCGTTTGGGGTGCAGTGTGGGCAGCTGGTGGATGAGCAGGGGCGCATTGCATTTCTGCGTGGAGTCAATGCGCGCATCGACGGCGTCTTCGACGTCACGTTCGACGATGGGCGCGTGGCGCTGGAGGAGGTGCCGGCGTTCGACGCCAGCGACGTCACTCAGCTGCGCGAGTTCGGCTTCGACGCGCTCCGCCTGCCGATCAACTGGAGCGCCATCGAACCGACCGAGGATGGCGGCTTCAACGAGAGCTACCTGCTCGAGGTCGACCGCGTCGTGGAGCTGTGTGGGGCGGCTGACATCCAGGTCCTGCTCGACCTGCACCAGGACGCTTTCTCCAAGGAAATTGGCGAGGACGGCGCGCCGCTGTGGGCCATCGAGCCGCCCCCGGAGATGCTCCTCGAGGGTCCGTTGGACGACCTCGGCGACCGGCGCCTGAGCGCTCAGGTGCTGGCTGCGTTCGAGACGTTCTTCAGCGACTCCGCGACGGGTGCCGAGCTGAGACGACGCTTCTCGCACATGGCGGCTCACGTCGCCGCGCGCTACGCGGACGCAAAGAACGTCGTGGGCCTGGAGATCTTCAACGAGCCCCAGAGCAACGACGCCGGAATTGCCCGGCTCAACCAGGTCGCGTACCCAAGTATCCGCGAGGCATCACCGAAGAAGCTCTACGTCTACGAGCCGCCGGTGACTCGCAATTTCACCGATCGCTCTACTCTGGCCGACGGCCCGCTGGGCAACCTGGTCGGCTACGCACCGCACGTCTACACCTACTCCTTCACCGCGACCGACGAGCAGAAGGCCAGCATCGACAAGGAGAAGCTGCGGCGCTCCAACGCCAATGCCCGCGACGAAGCCAACGCCCTGCAGGCGCCATTGATCATCACCGAGTGGGGCATCGACCCGCTGGGCGTGAAGGCCGACGAGTACCTCACCTGGCAGAGCGAACTACAGGAGGAGTACATGGCGTCGTCGTTCTTCTGGGTGTGGAAGGAGCAGAGTCAGGGCCGCTGGGGCTGCTTCGACTACGACGACCAGAGCGCCCAGTTCTCGCCCCGAGAGGCCGTGAAGAGGTCCCTCGCCCGCGTCCGCCCGAGCCGCGTCGCCGGGTGGCCCGAGCGCTTCGCCTTCGACCGTACGAGCGGCATCTTCGAGCTGGATTTTCAGGGCGACCCCAGCATCCAGGGCCCCCACGTGATCGCCATCGCTCCCCGTCTCGGCGCGCCGCTGACGGTGAGCTGCGACGGCGAAGGGATCGCCGCGAGTGAGCTCGGCCGCGGCGAATACGCCGTGGAGTGCGGACACGACGACTCCAAGCATCGAATCCGCGTGGAAGTAAGTCCTCTCCCCTGAGCTGGCCAGCCTGGGCTGTTTGGGGGTGAGGGGGTCAAGGCTCCCGGAGCGGCTCCACCGCACGCCAGAACCCGCCAACGGACACCAGGAAAGACGGTGAGTGCATGCTCACGTCGCTGTCCAGTAGCTCGAGATCGCGCCCCCGCACCATCCCATCCACTGCGAGCCAGAGCGCCAGCTTGCCCACGTAGATCGAGGTCCTCCCGCCGAGCTCCAGCGCCGGCGCGGAGACCAGGTTGGAGGACGAGTAGAACCACTCATTTCCTCCGGCCAGCTGCACACCGAACAACGACCCATCGAACGGAGCGCCAAAGGCCAGGCCGACCTTGACGTCGATCAGGTGCACCGCGCCGCCGGCGCCTCCGACGTCGAACGCGGAGCGGATGCCCTCCATCACCACCAGCGTGAAGTGCTTCGAGAGTCCCACGCCGATGTCCAATCGCGGCCCCATCAGCAGCGAGACACTGCCGTCAGCCTGTTCCCCGAGGAACCGAAGACCGGCGCCACCAGGTCCGAAAACACGAGCAGGCTGCGGCCTACCCACTCGCGCCGGCTTGTCGCTCTCGGGAGGCAACTCACGGCGCCTCGCCGCTCGCGTCTTCTCGGCTCGGACCTGACGCTCCAGCGCATCGAGGAAGTCCTCCACCAGGCCGCGGAGGCTCGAGGACTCGACGGCGAGGCGCACCGCCGGGTCGGTGCCCCAGTCGATCCAGGCGCTGGAGGCATCGCAGGCCAGCACGACCCGCGATGGCGCGGCCTTGTAGAGGCCCGCCACGGTCAAGCGAGCGCGGGCGTCGAGCTCGACTCGACCATCCGCCGGGAGCCGATCGCACTCGATGGCGAGCTCCAGGGGAGGGGCGTCTGGTTCTTGGTCCTTGGCCCCCGCGACCCCGCCCCAAAGCAAGACCGTCAGCCCCCACAGCCAGATCGTCCTGCGCCAGATGCGAGCCCGCATTCGAAGCGGAACCATGGCAAAATCCCGAGTGAGTTCCGAAACAAATCGCGTTCTCGAGGCCCTGGGACGCGTTCTCGCCCGACTGAGAGCCTGGGCAGTGTTTCTGCCAGACGAGACTGATTTGCAGCTCTCGGCGCTCATTCTCCTCGCTTCGGACGACCCACAAGTACCCAGTCCGAATGCGTACCGCCCTGGGACGGGCGACTGGACTCCACTCCGGGCCAGCGCAAGAGTGGGTACTCAACCTGGACCTGGATCCCCCCTGGACATGAAAAGCGCCGAACTCAGCCTGGACGATGCAGCGGCGCTCAGCGCCGAGGCGAGCATCCGCCCGGTCGCGACAGCGGTTGGAGAGGTGGCGCTCAACGACCTTCTACCGATGCTCTACAAGCAGGTGCGCTCCCTCGCGGGGCCCCGAAACAACCTGGACGACCTGGTTCAGGCCGCCGCCGAGCGCGCGCTGAAGGCGCTCCCCAGCTTCGAGGGTCGCTCGGCCTTCTCCACCTGGACCTACTCCATCGCGTATCGCACGGTCCAGGATCACGACCGCTGGTACCGGCGCTGGACTCGCCGCTTCGCCTACGACGACCCCGAGGATGGCCTGGAACCGGAATGCCCCAGGGAAGGCACGGAGACTCGAGTCCTCCAGGCACGCCGAGCCAAGCGGCTGTATCACCACCTGGAAGCACTGCCGGCGAACAAGCGTGCCGTGATCGTGCTTCACGATCTGGAAGAGCTCAGCGTGCGTGAGATCTCCCAGATCACGGACACGGGGGAAGCCACGGTGCGCTCGAGGTTGCGTGACGGCCGCAAGAAGCTCGCCGAGTTGTTGGCGGCAGATCCGCTGTTCAACCCGCACACCGAGGAGCAGCCATGAGCGACTATCGAGCCCGCATCGCTCTGGCGAGGGACGCCTACCGCGCGGCCCAGCCTAGCCCTGACGAGATCCGCGCCGGCGCGGCGCGCATCGAGAGCCAGCTCGCGAACCCAGCGAATCACATGCGGCGCTTGCTTCAGTTCCTGGGCGGAGGAGCGCTCCTGGGTGCCGGTGTGCTGGCGGTCCTGAACCACGCCGCCGACGACTCGGGGCGTCCCCAGGAGGGACTGCGCGCCAGCGCGGCAGACTCGGCCATCGTCGCCGCGAACAGCTCTGCGGGGCTCGGTCAGCCGCAAGGCTGGATGCAGCCGATGCAAGTCACCCCGGACGTCGGCCGCACCGCTGAAGACCCACCTTCTCCGGGCGACTCCCAGGACGAGGCCGGGGGAAGACCGAGCTCCCGCGGTGCTTCCACTGCGAAGCGATCGGCCACGACGACCAAGGCGGTGCAGAGCCCTGGCGAGTCGAAGGCGGCCCCACCTCCCCCCGACTGGAGTCAGGTGTCGTCGGCGCTGGCCGCCGGGGACTCGCCCGGCGCCCAGCGAGTGCTCGAGGGCCTGGCCGCCAGTGGCGACGCAGACACTCGAGCGAAGGCTCTGCTGGGACAGGCGCAGCTGGCGTTTTCCCGCGGTGACCGTGCAGCCGCCAAGCGCCTGACCCGCGCGGCGGCCAGCGTGCCCGGCGCCAGTGCAGCGGTCAGAGAGAAGGCCCTGCGCTGGGCGGCGCGAGCCTCGCTCTAGCCTGCTAGATCCGCCTCACCTCTGACTCCAGCCAGCTGCGGCGACGATGGTCTGAACGACAACGCGCACCTCGCCTGGCACGTTGCCCCGCGGCAACTCTATTCCCCCGTATCAACGCAAGGGGCTCCACAGGGAAAGCGCCTCGTGCGCGACTGCCCGATGGGAGGCAGCTCCTACGTTTCGCGGGTGATGACACGCCGAAGCACAGCGCCGAGCTGCACGTCGCGTGCCGCGGTGTGCCCGCCAACGAGTGACTTGCGCGAGCCCCCTCCCCGGAGGACGCTTACCAGGATGAGGTGGCTTGACTTGGTTGGGGGCGCCCTGGCGCTTTCTCTGTGCGTTGCGTGTGGAGGCTCGGAGTTCAGCAGCAGCGACGGAGCGGCTGCAGGTGCTGGAGGGAACGGTGGAGCAGCCGGGGGAAGTTCGAGCGCTGGCGGCGCCGGCGGCTCAGGCGTCGGGGGCAGCGGCGGAAGCGCAGGAACGTTTCCGGGTGGCAACGGTGGAGGCGCCGGAGCCAGTAGTGGCGGCAGCGCCGGGGCAGCGGACTGCACGGCGAGCGGCTGTGACGCCGGCGAGTACTGCGACGCAGACAGCGGACGCTGTACCAGCTGCGGCAACACCAGCAAGGGCCTGCGCTTCGGCCCACCGACTCGCGTCGACGGTCCGAGCGTCGCAGGCGTGGACGATCGCTTCCCGCGACTCGCCGCGGACAAGACGCTTTGGTGGAGTCGTGGTGATGGCAACGGCATCCCCAACGTGGTCAGCGTCACCCCCCCATACACCGGCGCTGCGACTCCCTTTCGCAGCGACGCCAGTGGCTATATTCCGCGCGGCATAAAAGCCGAGAGCCTGGAGTTCGACGCAGCCTGGGACCAGTTCGAGAACGGCGGCCGCAAGGTCTACGGGCGGACCGGTTCGTCGACGTTCGCCTTGGGCGCGCTGAACCAGGTCGTGGGCGCGTCGGAGACGAAGGATTTCAGCGTGGCGGTCAGCGAGAACCGCGTCTGGTGGATGACGGATCGCGTGATCCCGGGTCAAGCTGAGGGTCTGCACCTGGTGACGGGCTCACCTGGATTCGCTTTCATCATCGATCACGTGCCCCTCGTCTTGCCCGATGGCTGCCACGCGAGCGGCCCGGACCTCGCTCCCTGGACGACGCCTCAGGGCGAGCTCTTGCTGTTCGCTGCCCAGGAGGCTCGCCCGAACTGCGCGGCCGCCAACAGCGGCCCGCGCGATCTGTACTGGACGAGCTTGGAGAGCGACGGCCAGCAGGCTGGGATGGCGCGTCGCATCGCGATCAGCGAAGCCCAGCTGGACGACACCGATCCCAGCCTGTCTCAGGATCTGTGTACGCTCTACTTCGCGCGGCAGGAGGATGGCGGCGCGAGCGCCCACGATCTCTGGCAGGCGACCCGACGCTAGATCGCGCCTCACCCTCACCCCCAACCGATCCGACGACATTGGCGCCGACTGGGCTTGAGCATGGCGCCGCCTCGGGTCAATCTCCGGCGTCTCATGACCGACCCCCGGCTGGCGTCCGCCACTGAGCTCGCCGCGCGCATCCGCAGCGGAGCGTTGACCTCGCGTGAAGCCGTAGAGCTCCACATCGAACAGATCGAGCGCACCAACCCCCACACCAACGCGGTCGTGCGCAAGCGCTACGACGAGGCGCGACGAGAGGCTGACGCTGCGGATCAGGAGCTGCTGAGCGGCGCCGAGGTGCCTGCGTTCCATGGTGTCCCGTGCACCATCAAGGAGTGCTTCGCGTTCAGCGGGATGCCCCAGAGCTCTGGCCTCGTGGCGCGACGAGGCGTGGTCGCCGAAACGGACGCTACCGCGGTGCAGCGTATCCGTGCGGCAGGAGCCATTCCGCTAGGAGTCACCAACACCAGCGAGCTCTGCATGTGGATGGAGTCGGTGAACAACGTCTACGGACGCACCAACAACCCCTACGACCTCGGGCGCATCGTCGGCGGGAGCTCGGGGGGTGAGGGCGCGGTGATCGCCTCCGGTGCGTCGCCGTTCGGGCTCGGCTCCGACGTCGGAGGCTCGATCCGCGGACCCGCGTTCTTCAACGGCATCTTCGGGCACAAACCGACGGGGGGTCTGGTTCCCAACAGCGGTCAGTACCCGAACGCGCACGGCGCGATGCGGCGCTACCTGTGCACGGGGCCCATGTGCCGACGCGCGGAGGACCTGATGCCGCTCCTGAGGCTCATCGCGGGTCCCGACGCGGAGCACCCCGAGTGGGCGCCCAGCGATGCGCTGGGGGACCCTGCTCACGTCGCGTACGCTGGACGCCCGCTGTTCTCCATCGAAGACAGCGGCAACTTGCCCGTCTCCGCGGAGCTACGGCGCGCACAGAGTCTCGCGGCGGAACACCTGCAGAGCCTCGGCATGGAGCTCCGCGTGATCAAGATTCCTGCCCTACGGAAACAATTCGACATCTGGTCGGCGATGATGGGCCTGGCGACGGAGGTGCCCTTCGGGACGCTGCTCGGCGATGGCCAGCCGATCAACCCGCTGCTCGAAATGCTGAAATGGACCCTCGGACGCTCTCGACACACCTGGATGGCCTCGGCGCTTGCGCTCACCGATCCGCTACCGCGCAAGCTGCCCCGCCTCGCTCGAAAGATGGTGGACCTCGGCATGCAGCTACGCGGCGAGGTGGAATCACTGCTCGGTGAAGATGGGCTCCTGCTCTATCCCTCGTACTCCGTGACCGCGCCCCCACATCGCGTACCCGCGCGCTGGGCGACGCGCCTCCACATGCCGTGGTCGTATCTGGCGATCGTCAACGTCCTCGAGCTGCCCGCGACTCAGGTGCCCCTCGGGCTGGACCGCCAGGGGCTACCGCTTGGGGTCCAGGTGATCGGGGCGCCGCTGCAGGATCATCAGACCATCGCCGCAGCCCTGGAGCTGGAGAAGCGGTTCGGCGGCTGGCAGCCGCCGCGCCTCTCGCGCCTGGCTTCCTGAGGCCGGCCCTCGAAGGGACCGACGGCGCCCTACCAGCTGGCTGGATATTCGACTATTTTCCGTCGGGGCAGCAGAGCGCTACACTGGTCGCGGCTCGACGGGGCGGCGCTCCGCGCAGCGCCGGTGACCGAGACCCTAGGCATGACTCCCAGTCGCTGGCAGATCGCGAAGCGCAAGCAAGAATTCCGCGGGGAATCTTTTGCCAACGTGGTGAGGGTGGTCGGCGTGCTCGCCTTCTACGTGATCGAGATAGTCAACCACCATGGGTCGACGCTGCTCGGCATGCCCGCGGTGGTGGGCAGGGACCTGCACGCGATGGTGACGGCGCTGGTGGGGTCCTGGGTCGGAGCGGCACTGCTGACGGTCGCCACCATGCGACTGCGGTACTTCCCGATCTGGCTGAAGTATGTCACGACCGGCGTGGACCTGGCGCTGATGACCGCCGTCCTGGCGGTGCTCGACGGACCGCGGAGCCCGATGCTCGTAGGGTTCTTCCTCGTGCTGGCGCTCTCGGCGACGCGCTTCAGTCAGCGCTTGGTCGCCTGCACCGGCGTGGGGGCGCTGGCCTGCTACGGGGTCTTGCTCTGGCACACGATGGCGCTCCGCCCCGCGTTGGGCGTGCCGCGCTACCATCAGCTCATCTTTGGGCTCGCGCTCGCGATCCTCGCGGCGGTGCTGGTCGTGATGATCAACGCGGCGCAGCGCATCGTAGTCGCGCTGGACTCGGCGCCCAACTCGACGTTCCCCGAGCGGAGCTCGGGAGAGTCGGAGTCATGAGCGCCACCTACCCTTGTCCCTACT
>JAGQIY010001137.1 GCA_020430865.1 Myxococcales bacterium | reverse complement strand
TGAACTTGCCCAACGCGTGCGGGACGCGATCAAGAAGCTCAACTTCCATCCCAACCACTTGGCGCGCTCTCTCATGGCGACACGCACCAAGACGCTGGCCTTCCTCACGCCAGACATTTCCAACGCCGCATTCCTGCGGATATTCAAGGCGGTGGATGCCATCGCGTGTCGGCGCGGCTACTCCCTCTTCCTGCTCAACACGGACGGCTCCATGGAGATGGCACGGCGTGCACTCACCCAGGTCATGGAACTGAAGATGGATGGAGTCTTCTTCACCTTGAACTGGGCCATGACCCAGCTCGAAACGGAACTCGGGCAACTTGCAGAGCGCGGTGTCCGGATGATGGGGGTCGCGGGTTCCTACGCCGTTCCCAACGTCGATTGCTTCCTTTGGGACGAGGAGGGCGCCGGTGAGCAACTGGGGCGCTACCTGCGTCGTCTCGGGCATCGCGAGGTGCTGTGTGTCGGCCCTTCAAGAAGCCGGTCTGCTGAGAAGCGTTGGGGAGGGGCCCGCCGAGCTTATGACGATAGCCCGGAGAGCGTAACCCTCGCAGACACGAATGGGTACACAGCCCAGTCCGGCTACGACGCCATGCACAACGCTATCATCGCAGCGCGACCGTTCACGGTTGTCCTTGCGTTCAACGACGCAATCGCCACGGGGGCGCTCGCCGCACTCCACGATCAGGGCCTCTCCGTACCGGAAGATGTCTCGTTCGTGTCCTTTGGCGACCATCACCGCGATTTCTCGCGGCCGCAGATCACATCGATGACCTTTGATGAGGAGAAGATCGCCGAACTCGCAGGCAACCGACTGATCGACCGTATTGAAGGGCGGCTGACAGAGCCTGCCGACCACTTCTACCTCCCACTCAGGCTCTCGACGCAGCCATCTTCGCGAAAACTGACCGCAAGGGACAAGGCGGTACGGCCGTCACCAGGAAGGAAGAAGCCCAAATGAATGTTCATGATGTTGAGGGTACGGGCGAGGGGTTCACCATTTCCCCCCCTCCAGGGACACCGCCAATCATGTTCGTGGAACATCAGAAGGCGGGGCGCAGCGGCCACTTGGGCCACGCGATGTTCCAGAACCATGATCACGAGTTATTTGCCTTCTACGCCGACTGCACAGGCGAAGATTTCAACGGCCACTCGGCCGTTGGCTGGATGCAATACAAGGTGTCGCCTGACGGAGGTCTGACCTGGGGGGAGCCTCAGATACTAGACCTCTCTAAGCGCTATTCCGATCAGGGGGCGGGCAGGACCCTCTTTAGCGAGAAGGCGGTCGTAACCGATAGCGGTGCGGTGGTCATGCTGCATCTCGTATGCGATGTCAGCAGGACTCCTGTTTGGGAGCCGTACCATGTCCCGCTCGCAACACGTAGCCTCGATGGTGGCTACACATGGGGCGAACCGATCGAGGTCGGCAACGAGCGAGGACGCATCTACGGCGCCGCGTACACCGACGGAACCATCTACGTACTCAAGTTCTGCAACGACGCGACTGTCGACTACTGCGGCGCCAGCGACGAGCACGTCTATAGGCTGTTCGTTAGCTACGACGACGGCGTTTCGTTCGAGGCGCTGTCCACCCTGCCGTTCGATACGAGGGGGCGCGGTTACGGCACGATCTGCGTTCGAAGCGACGGTTCGCTCGTGGCCTATGTCTACAACCGCAACGACGAGACGGCCGCCGACTACTGTATTTCGAAGGACGGCGGTCGGACCTGGGAAGCGCCGCGCGTCGCATTTATGGCGAGACGCTTGCGTAACCCCCAGATGATCAGCTTTGCCGGCGCCTACTTCATGCACGGGCGCAGCGGAAGTCACGGCGCTGACGCCGATAAGGGACACGTCATCCTCTACAGGTCTCCAGATGGGATCACGTGGGACGAAGGCACCTATCTCGCCCGAAGGGAGCACGGTCATGGAGCATAC
>JAGQIY010001136.1 GCA_020430865.1 Myxococcales bacterium | reverse complement strand
TGACTCATGGCACAAGCAACGTCTACTGTCGAAGACCTAGGTCTGATCGTCGAGCAAGTCGCCCAGGAGAAGGGCATCGACAAGCAGATCCTAATTGACACGATGGAAGCCGCGATCCTGAAGGCAGCCCAGGCTGCGTTCGGTCAGTCGCGCGAACTCGAGGCGCGTTTCAACGACGAAACGGGTCAGATCGATCTCTTCCAGTACATGACTGTGGTCGAAGAGGTAGACGAGCCAGAACGTGAAATCGCCATCGAAGACGCGAAGAAGCACGGCCTCGACGCGGAGGAAGGCGAAGAGCTCGGCTTTCAGGTGTTCTGGCACCCCAAGGATGCGGACCGCGCGCGTCAGCAGGACAAAGAGTTCGGCGACCTTCTCAAGATCAAGCAGGCTCGTAGCCAGTTCGGCCGCATCGCCGCTCAGACAGCCAAGCAGGTGCTGCTGCAGCGTGTGCGCGATGCCGAGCGCGACCTCATTTACAACGAGTACAAGGATCGCAAGGGTCAGCTGATCCGCGGCATCATCCGGCGCTTCGAAAAGGGCCACAACGTGATCGTCGATCTGGGGCGCACTGAGGGCGTGTTGCCCTACCGTGAGCAGACGCCTCGCGAGACGTATCGTCCTGGTGATCGCGTCGTTGCCTACGTGAAGGACATCGACCGCGAAGCGCGCGGCCCCATCGTGATTCTGAGCCGGAGCGCTCCGAGCCTGGTGGAGAAGCTGTTCGAGGCCGAGGTCCCCGAGATCTACGAAGGCATCGTGAAGATCGTCGCGGTGGCGCGTGAGGCAGGCTCTCGCAGCAAGATCGCGGTCACGACTCGCGACTCGGACGTCGATCCCGTCGGCGCGTGCGTCGGCATCAAGGGCTCTCGCGTGCAGGCGGTCGTGCAGGAGCTGCGCGGCGAGAAGATCGACATCGTGCCCTACGACCGCGATCCGGCGCGCTACGTCATCGCAGCGATTCAACCCGCTGAGGTGAACAAGGTCATCGTTGACGAGCCCGACCACCGCATGGAGCTCGTGGTGCCTGACGAGAAGCTCTCGCTGGCCATTGGTCGCAAGGGTCAGAACGTGCGTCTGGCTTCCCAGCTTACCGCGTGGAAACTCGACATCATCTCCGAATCCAAGTTCAAGCAGATGGAGGAGGAGGCGCTGGCTGCGCTTCGCGAGATCGACGGCATCGACGACGAACTGGCGAAGCAGATGTACCGCCTAGGCTTCCGCGCTCTGGAAGAGATCGCCGAGGCGGCGGTGGAGGAGCTGGTCACGATTCCCGGCGTCGAGGACATCGCCGCCGCGGAGGACCTCAAGGCGCGCGCCGAGGGGACTATGGAGCGGCTGCGCCAAGAGCGCCTGGCCGAGGCCACTAGCCGCGCGGAGTCTCTATCCGATCGCGACATGCTGCGCTTCGTGCGCGGAGTCGGGTTGCGCACGCTGCACCTGCTCGAGGAGTCGGGCTACCGCACGGTGCAGGACCTGGCGCGTGAAGACCCCGATCGCCTGGCCATCAAGAGTGGCCTCGGCATCAAGAAGGCGCGCCTGGTTCAGCTCGGCGCGGTGCAGTTCTTGGAGAACGATCTCTTGGAGATCGAGGCTGCGCGGCGTGCGGCGCACGCCAGCGCGGAGCAAGGAACCGCGGACTGACGTCCGCTTGAGAGCAACAGGAGCCTGGAAGCCGTTGATGATGTCCTCCCCTCGTAGCAATGATGCCTCGAAGCGCCGCGCCCACGCGCCGCGCCAAGAGAGCATCGACGCTCGGCGCCCTCAGCGCCCGGTGCGAAGCTGCGTGGGCTGCGGGGAGCGCGCTCACGCGGGTGAGCTGGTGAGCGTGGTTCTCGACGACTCCGGGCAGCCCGTGGTGGACCTTGCAGGCCGCCCTTCGGCGTTTGGGGGCCGGGGCGCCTGGGTGCATCCGCGACGCCAGTGCCTTGAGCGGGCCGCGCGCAACGGCTTGTCCAAGGGCTTCCGTGCTGCGGTTCGGCCGTCGCCGGAGACGCTAATCGCCGCAGTCGCCGACGCGGCGAATCGTCGCGTCAGCGGACTGTTGGGCGCCGCCCAGCGTGGTCGCCACCTAGCGGTGGGGGCGGACTCGGTGACTGAGGCCTGGGGCCTCGGAACCGTGGAATTGATGCTGCTCACGCGGGACGCCGCGGCTGCCCGTAAGTTGAGTTGCGTCTCGGCGGCCGAGGCTTCGGGCCGCCTGGCCGAGTGGGGGGACAAGTCGGCTTTGGGGACGGTGCTGCACCGACCCGACACCGCGATCATCGCGGTGCTTGATACCGGACTAGCTTCGGCGGTAAGGACCGCCCTGGCTGCTGCCGGACTGGTGTCCCCCGCACTCGCGGGAGAGCAGGCGAAGCGTGCCTCGTCGGTGACGAACGAGACCAACGAGGCCGCGCAAGTCGTGGATGAATCCACGGAGGATCGATGAGCAAGGTGCGTGTGTACGAGGTCGCCCGAGATTTGGGCATGGACAACAAGGCGCTCCTCGGCTTGTTGAAGGACCTCGGTGTCTCTGATGTGCGAAACCACATGAGCGCAATCGCGCCAGAGGCGGTCGAGCGGGTGAAGCGCCACCTCGACAAGCAGAATGGGGAAAAGATGGTGGAGGAACGCATTCATGCGGCGGTGGTCAAGCGCCGTCCGAAGCGTTCTTCCGCGAAGGCCGAGGTTTCTTCACCTCGCGCTGCTCCCGCTCCGTCCTCGCCAGCTGCCAGCGCGGCGCCCGAACCCGCGAAGCGCGAGGCGCCCGTCGAGAGGCCCGCGCCCGTCGTGGCGAAGAAGCCCGAGCCAGCCCCGGAAGCAAAGCAGGAGACACCCGTCCCTGCAGTGAAGCCGTCCGCTCCCGAGCCCAAGCCGGAACCCAAGGCCGAGGTTGCTCCGCGGAAGTCGAGTCCCAAGGCGGCGCCCGCTCCGGCTCCCGAGCCCCCCCCTGCGGCGCCCGCCGCCGAGGAGAAGCCGGTGGAGCCTGCAACGCCCCCGAAGGCCGCAGCAGAGGCAGAGCCGGCCGCGAAGCCCGCGGAGGCCCCGAAGGCGGAAGTGCCCAAGAAGGCGCCCGAGCCCGCCGCCGCTGCGCCCTCCGCCGCCGCTGCGCCCTCCGCCGCCGCTGCGCCCTCCGCCGCTGCTGCGCCCTCCGCTGCTGCGCCCAAGGCCGCAGCTCCGGCGGCGCCCGCCAGACCTTCGCCCTCGGCGCCGCCGCCACGTCCGAGCACACCTCCCAAGACTGGTATCGACGTCTGGAAGGGGCGCCCCGGCGTCCCCATGCCGCAGGCACCTCGAGGTCCGACCCCCCGACGCACCACCTTCGATGCCAAGGCCGGTGGTCCCGGCGGCCCGCGTGGCCGCGGACCGGCTGGCCGTGGTGGTCGCATGGGGCGCGGCAACCGCTTCTCCATCGCGCCCAAGCGGGGCGGGGGTGCGATCCTCACCCAGGAGCGCTCGGCCCACAAGAAGGTGGTCCGCATCGAGGACACGATCACGCTGCAGCAGCTTGGACAGAAGATGGCGCTCAAGGCCAATCAGCTGCTGGGCAAGCTGATGCAACTCGGGATGAGCGGCGTGCACATCAATAGCTCGCTCGACGCGGACACCGCCAAGATCGTGGCCAACGAGTTTGGCTGGGAGGTCGAGAACGTCGCCATCAGTGAGGAAGAAGCCCTCAAGGCCGCTCGTGGTCTCGAAGGCGAGGAGGCAGCGACGGTCGAAGACGACGCGGATCGTGTGCCGCGTCCTCCTGTGGTCGCGGTCATGGGGCACGTCGATCACGGCAAGACCAGCCTGCTGGATCGCATTCGCAAGGCAGACGTTGCAGGTGGCGAAGCTGGCGGGATCACGCAGCACATCGGCGCCTACTCGGTCAAGACGAAGCACGGACGCATCACGTTCCTGGACACGCCAGGTCACGCCGCGTTCACGGCGATGCGCATGCGCGGCGCTCAGTGCACCGACCTCGTGATCTTGGTCGTCGCAGCCGACGACGGTGTGATGCCGCAGACCAAGGAAGCCATCAACCACGCGCGCGCGGCCGGAGTTCCGATCGTCGTCGCGGTCAACAAGATCGACAAGGAAGACGCTCAGCCCGAGCGCGTCCGCCGTGAGCTCAGCGAGCAGAACCTCGTTCCCGAGGAGTGGGGTGGTGACACCCTCTTCACGGAGGTTTCCGCGGCCACCGGCGAAGGCGTGGAGAACCTCCTGGAGCAAGTGATTCTCCAGGCGGAAATCCTGGAACTGAAGGCCAACCCGAAGAACCCCGCCGAGGGAGTCGTCGTGGAGGCTCAGCTGGATCGCGGCATGGGCGCGCTCGCGACGGTGCTGGTCATGGACGGCACGTTGCGCCGCGGTGACTACATCCTGGCGGGACGCGCCTTCGGCAAGCTCCGCGCGATGCACGACCACAACGGGCGCAAGGTCAACGAGGCCGGCCCGGCCACGCCGGTCAGCGTGATCGGACTGGACGACGTGCCTTTCGCGGGCGACTCGGTACACGCCGTCAAGGACATGAAGAAGGCGCAGGAGATCGCGCAGCAGCGGAAGACCAAGACCCGCTCGAGCACGATCGCGCCGCGCCCAGCCCGCATGTCCTTGGAGGAGATCGCCAAGCAGATGAGCGCCACTCAGACGCTCGAGCTGAAGGTGATCATCAAGGCCGACGTCCAGGGGTCCGTCGAAGCGCTGCGCACGTCTCTCGAGCAGCTGAGCACCGAGAAGGTCAAGGTGACGGTCGTGCATGCCGCCGCTGGTGGCATCACCGAGAGCGACGTGAACCTCGCAGTGGCTGCGCAAGCGATGATCATCGGCTTCAACGTGCGACCCGCGGGCAAGGCTTCGAGCCTCGCTCAGCACGAGGGCGTGGAGATCCGTCGCTACGAGGTGATCTACGCGGTCGTGGACGACGTGAAGGCGGCCATGGAGGGTCTGCTCGCACCGACTCTCGTCGAGAAGGCGCTCGGCAAGGCCGACGTGCTGCAGGTGTTCCGCGTCTCGAAGGCGGGAACCATCGCTGGCTGTATGGTCACCGATGGCATCATCAGGCGTAACGCGGGCGCTCGCGTCCTGCGCGACGGCGACGTGGTCTACGAAGGCAAGATCAACAGCCTCAAGCGCTTCAAGGATGACGCGCGCGAGGTTCGCAACGGCTTCGAGTGCGGTATCTCCGTCGACGGCTGGAACGGCATCGAGGTTGGCGACCAGATCGAGGCCTTCGAGATGGAAGAGGTCAAGCAGACGCTCTGAGTCTTGCGGACCGTTTGCCAAGCGACCAGCGAGCAGCGCCATCCAGGCGCTGCTCGCTTTTCATTGCCGGGTCCAACCCGATCCCGCATCCAGCTGCAGGCGCGACGAGCGCGCCCCACATCCAGGCCATGTTCGTAGGAGTCGCCCGCATCGTGCTGCGTTTGCCCGGCAGCCGCTCGCTCAAAGACAAGCGCCGCGTCGTGCGCAGCTACAAGGAGCGACTTGCCAGTCGCTTCCCCGTCAGCGTCGCCGAG
Source organism: Myxococcales bacterium (assembly GCA_020430865.1). Next base: position 21 of record JAGQIY010001136.1, on the reverse strand, counting down.
ATCGGTGAGCTGAACCTGCAC
>JAGQIY010000118.1 GCA_020430865.1 Myxococcales bacterium | reverse complement strand
GTGGATACGCGACGAGGCCCAGAAGCGCATCGGCCACCTCTACCCGAAGATCGAGGTCACCGCCGAGATGGCGAAGGCGCGGCCGGACCTCCAGCCCTACGTCGGTCGGAGTCTCACCGTGATCGCCTGGCTCTGGGCGCGCACGGTGAAGAGCCCGAACCCGGCCTTCGCCAAGGTGGACGTGCCGCTCGCCTCGACCTTCATGCTCTCGACCAAGGCGGGCAAGGAGGCGTACGTCGAGCCGGTGATCGAGAACGGCGGCTACCGCTTCACGGTGAAGGTGGGGAAGCCGAAGGATGCGGAGGGGGCGAAGGGCGGCACCTCCGCTGGCAAGCGGGCAGCTTTCAGATGCGTGATGTCCGGGACGCCGCTTCCTTACAACTACATCCGCGAACAGGGACAGTCCGTTGGGATGGGTGCTCGCCTGATGGCGATCGTCGCCGAGGGCGATCGCGGGCGCGTCTATCTCGCGCCGACACCCGAGCACGAAGCGGCAGCGTTAAGGGCAAGGCCCGAGTGGAAGCCAGACGTCGCCTTGCCTCTGAACCCGCGCGACTTCAAGACGCCGAACTACGGTTTGAGGACTTTCGCCGACCTCTTCACCCCCCGCCAGCTCGTGGCGCTGGCTACCTTCTCCGATCTGGTGGAGGAAGCGCGCGAGCGGGTGCAGTGCGACGCTCTCGCCGCCGGTCTGTCCGACGACGCCAAGCCTCTCCGTGACGGTGGCACAGGCGCCGTTTCGTACGCCGAGGCGGTGGGAGTGTACTTTGGGCTGGCGATCTCTCGCTGGACCGACTTGTTCAGCAGCCTCTCCTCCTGGAATGCGACCAATCAGAACATCAAGAACCTCTTCTCTCGGCAGGCCATTCCCATGGTCTGGGACTACGCAGAATCAAACCCCTTTGGCAGCGGAGCGTCCTTCACCTCAACGACTGGGACGATCCTCAGACTGTTCGTTAGTCTCCCAGCCTCGCCGACGGGCCAATCCTGGCGCGTCGATGCCGCCGTTCAGTCATCGAGTTCTGACAAGGTCGTATCGACTGACCCACCTTACTACGACAACGTGGGCTACGCCGACCTGTCGGACTTCTTTTACGTATGGCTGCGCCACTCACTGAAGCCCGTGTTTCCTGATCTATTCGCGACGCTCGCTGTGTCTAAGGCAGATGAGCTAGTCGCTACGCCCTACCGTCACGGCAGCAAGGACAAGGCGGAGGCCTTCTTCCTAGAGGGCATGACGCAGGCGATGCGTCGGCTTGCGGAGCAGGCACACCCAGCCTTCCCTGTCACCATCTACTATGCGTTCAAGCAGGCCGAGAGTGACAGCGACGACGGCACGGCTAGTACTGGTTGGGAGACCTTCCTCGACGCGGTGTTCGAGGCTGGCTTCGCGATCAGTGGTACATGGCCTGTGCGTACGGAACGCACCGAGGCGCTGAAGAAGAACGTCAACGCCCTCGCCTCCAGCATCATCCTTGTTTGCCGCCCGCGCGCCGCCACCGCCCCGACCGCCACGCGCCGCGAGTTCGTCACCGCGCTCAAGGTCGAGCTGCCCGTTGCGCTCGCCCACCTTCAGCGCGGCAATATCGCGCCGGTGGACCTCGCTCAAGCGGCCATCGGCCCGGGCATGGCGGTTTACACGCGCTATTCCAAGGTGCTCGATGCCGAGGGCAAGCCGCTCAGCGTGCGTGACGCCCTTGCGCTCATCAACCAGACCCTCGACGAGGCATTGGCGGAACAGGAGGGCGACTTCGACGCCGACAGCCGCTGGGCTCTCACCTGGTTCGACCAAGTGGGCTTCGACGAGGGCGAGTACGGTGTTGCCGAGCAGCTCTCCAAGTCCAAGAACACCAGCGTCGAAGGAATGAAGGACGCCGGCATCATTGAGTCGAAGCGCGGGAAGGTGCGGCTGCTCCGGCCCGAGGAGCTGCCCATCGATTGGGACCCGGCCACCGACCCACGCCTCACTGCATGGGAAGTCGTCCACCACTTGATCCGCGTGCTCGCGAGTGGTGGCGAGGATGCTGCGGCCGGACTCGTCACCAAGCTCGGAGCCAAGGGCGAGACCGCCCGCGAGCTGGCCTACCGCCTCTACACCCTCTGCGAGCGCAAAAAACGCGCTGCCGAGGCGCTTGCCTACAACGGCCTCGTGCAGAGCTGGCCCGAGATTCTTCGCCTCGCCCGGGAGGGCGGCACACCGACACCTGAACAGGGTGCACTGTTCGGGGAGACCAAGGAGTAGTCTGTGGCCATCACCAACCAGGAACGTGTCGGCAAAGGGATGGAGCTCCTTCGGGACGGGCTTCGTCCATTCATCGAGCGGGAGATGCGTTTGCGCTTGAGCGAGTCGTGGGGAATGGACGTCCAGGACACTCTGAGCGACACGAGGCTGAAGGGAGACTCCGAGGATTCTCTCCAGGACGTGGCTGCGCAGCGCGTTGTGAGGGATCGCCACTGGAACAACGTCTTCAAGCACGTTCTGGGCAAGGCGGAGCGTAGCCTGGTCAACGAGATCATCGAGGTGCGCAACCGCTGGGCACACCAGAAGCCCTTCTCCAGTGACGACGCTGAGCGTGCGCTGGATTCGATGGCGCGGCTTCTCACCGCAGTCTCTGCTTCCCAGGCCGCCGAAGTCGAGAAGATGAAGCTGGAGCTTCGGC
>JAGQIY010000117.1 GCA_020430865.1 Myxococcales bacterium | reverse complement strand
TCGTCCGCGTCGACAGCCTGGGCACCGTGCACAACGTGATCGTCAGTGGCGCAGACGCCTACCCGGCGCTCAGGCGCTGCGTCGTGCGCAACGGCACCGCCTACCGCGGCTTCAAGCCGCCGACCTTCAGCGAAGCGACGATCGGCGCGACACTGCCCGCAGCAAAGCAACCGTCAGCGCCCGCCCCATCTACTTCCGCGGGGTGATCAGGAACACCAGGTGCACCCTGGAACCCATCTGGTGCAACCAGATGTGCATGAGGTCATCCGCTACCAGGGATGCTCGCGCAAGTGCTAGGCATCCAGCACCTCTCGCACCTTGCGGGTCAGGCTCTCGGGAGTGATCGGCTTGAGCAAGAAGTTCACGCTATTACCCAGCACTCCGTGGCGTAGGACGTCATCGTCGGTGTACCCAGACATGTAGAGGACCCGCAGGCTGGGTCGCAGCGCAAGGAGCTTCTCGACCAGTTCGCGCCCGCTCATCCGCGGCATCACCACGTCCGTCACCACCAGGTGGATGGTTTCGGCGTGCTGCTCGGCGATCAGCAGCGCATCCGGCCCCGAGTGGGCCTCGAGGACGTGATAGCCCGCCCGTTGCAGGATCACCTGACACAGCCCACGCACTGGATCTTCGTCCTCCACGAGGAGCACTGTCTCGGTACCTCGGCGCGGCTTGACGGATGCGTCGGTTGGCTGCACGTCTCGAGGAGCTTCATTGACCCGTGGAAAATAGAGGCGGAACGTCGTGCCCATGCCCGGCTCGCTCGAAACCTCGATGTCGCCACCGCTCTGGCGCACGATGCCGAAGACAATCGCTAGCCCAAGTCCAGTCCCCTTGCCCTTGGTCTTGGTGGTGAAGAATGGCTCGAAGATCCGCGCACACGTCGCTTCGTCCATCCCGTCCCCGGTATCCGACACCGAGAGCAAGACGTAGGATCCGGGAACCAAGCCACGATCGGCGTCGCCTCGGAGCTCGACGTTCGCCGTCTCGAGTGTCAGACGCCCGCCTCGAGGCATGGCGTCTCGCGCGTTCACGGCAAGGTTCAAGACCACCTGCTCGATCTGGCTCGGGTCGACGCTCGTGGTGCTCAAGGTCGGCGCCGTGATCACGCTGAGTTCGATGTCTTCCCCAACCACGCGCTTGAGCATGCGCACCGTGTTCTCCAGTACCCGATTCAGGTCGAGGGTAACCGGGTTGAGCAACTGACGTCGGGAGAAGGCCAGGAGCTGCTTCGTCAGCTCTTGCGCTCGCCGACCGGCGCTGCGGATCTCCTCGACGTCTGCCCACATCGGCTCGCTCAGGGGGATCTCCGAGAGCAAGAGCTCGCTGTAGCTCAGGATCACCGACAGGATGTTGTTGAAGTCATGAGCTATTCCTCCAGCGAGCACGCCGATGGCTTCCATCTTCTGGGCGTCGAAGACCTGCTGCTCGAGCCGCCGGCGCTCGGTCAGGTCGCGGGTGATCTTCGCGAAGCCCACGCGTTCGCCCCCTGGACGACGCAGCTCCGTCAGGACGACGTTGGCCCAGAAGCGCGTACCGTCTTTGCGCACGCGCCAGCCCTCGTCCTCGGCGCGGCCGTCGCGCCGCGCGCGTTCGACCAGCTGCTTGGGGCGCCCCGTCGCGACGTCCTCCGGCCGATAGAAGCGACTCGAGTCTCGTCCGAGGACCTCTTTCTCACTGTAACCGGTCAGGCGCTCTGCGCCGGCGTTCCACATCGAGATGCGCCCATCCTCGCTCAGAGCGTAGATGGCGTAGTCGCGGACACCGTCTATTAGATCCCCGAGGATACGCTCGGTGACGCTGGCTTCTTCCTTCAATTCACGCGAGTGTCTACGCAGCTCGAGCTGGGCCTCGACCTGCCGCGCCAGCGTCTCGAGCGCACGCTGCTGAAACGGGGTCAGCTCGCGAGGCACGCGATCGATCACGCACAACGTACCGAGTCTGTGTCTTTCCGACACCTGTATCGGTGTGCCGGAGTAGAACCGGATGTGGGGGTCCGAGGTGACGAGCGGATTGTCGAGGAAACGCGGGTCGCGCGTGGCGTCTGGCACGACGAAGGTCTCGTCTCCCTGGATCGCATGCGCGCAGAACGCCAGGCTGCGGGGCGTCTCCTTGCCTCGAGGCCAACGGCAGACTTGAACCACTGACGCTCCCGGTCGACCAGAGACAGCAACGCGATGGGCGTCCCACAGATCTCCGAAGCGAGCCAAACCAGGTCGTCGAAGCTGCTCTCCGGAGGCGTATCCAGAATCTGCAGCGCGCGGAGCGCCGCCAGGCGCTCGGCTTCGTTTGCTCCAAGCTTCTCCCCCACGAAACCTTGAATGAGCACAACGCGACCAGGCAGACAACCTCGAGCACGCAACGGCCTGAGACGATCGTCGATTCGCTCCTTGCGTAACGTGAGTTTACCCGCTGAAATTGCAGTCTCCAGGCGTGAAGCATGGAGAGGGCTCGCGTCCTGCGTGAGGCGGAACCCTGTCTCGCGCTGTTTCCCGGCTAGTGTCCTGTCGCTGGAACCAGAACGGCGCGGGGGCTACTCGTCCAGGGCGCTCAGATCGAGGGAACCGAAGCTCGCCAGCGTGTCGCCCAGCTCACCGTCGAGCTCCGCCAGGGCGAGCCGCGAGAGCACCAGATTGGAGGCGCGGCGCTGCGTCACCAGATAGACGAAGACATCCGGGCGCGATCGCAGAGGGCGCAGCAAGTGGTACTCGTCGGGCCGTGTGATGATCAGATCGTCGGGGGTGGCCAGGCCGAGCTCGCGATTCGCTCGCCGCTCGACCTGAAGCAGCTCGCCGTACAACGCCGCCGCCCGCTGCAGGCTCGCGCCGTTTCCGCCATAGGTCCCAACCACGGTTGCGGACGCCGAGTCCACCAGCGCGGCGCCCCAGAATCCGTCGAGCGCGTCGAGAGGCGCGAGCAGACGACGCACCTCCCCCGCGGTAGGTACGACCTCGGCTCGTGGGGGCGGCGGGCGCCGAGACGCAGAAGCAACGGTGTCGTCCACGATGACTCCTCCTCGAATCAAGCTGAAGAGCGCACGCAGTGTGTCGAACTGCCCAAGCGGCGACGTGAGCAACAGCTCGCCGAAGGACGTCACGCCATCGACCAGCTCCAGCACGCGGCGCTCGTTGGCGGCCAGATTGCGCTCCTGCCGCGCTACCCGAGGCACCACGTCGAGGTCCTCGAGACGCCGGGCGTAGCGAGCGCTCAGGTGGTCCCGCAACAAGCGGATGCTGCGCGTCAGCGCTTGGTCCTCGGGGAATGCCTCGCGCACCGAGCAAAGCAAATCGAGGGCGTCTTCGTAGCGACGCTCGGAGAGGAGCGCCTGCAGCCGGCGATATTGCGCGTGGTATTCCAGCGCGACGCGCTCACGCGACTCGAGCTGGACTACGCGACTCACCTGTTCTTCGTCGTCGAAGCCATACTCCTCTTGGGAGTTCGCAGGAGCGACGCTCGGATCCAGTAGGGCGGTGGTGGGCTGACCTGCGCTCATGGCAATTCCTCTTGGTGCCGGGTGAGGGGGAGAAGGTTCGGGGGGACGAACCACGAAAGACACGTAGCCTGACTCTCGATTCAGCGGCGGCGGGGTTCGGCTCGGCGCTGGTCGAGGAGTGGGGACGTTCGCAGAGGATTATGAGCGTTAGCCCAGCCAACGTCGATGTGTGCACGAAGATTTTCTCAAGCTGAGGCAAACTCTCAGAGCAGGACGAGCGAGACCTACGACACCGTCTGCCTGGCGTCTTTTGCATATTTCCCCATGGCAATCCACGCTGCGGACCCGAAGGCACCAAGGCAGAGTCGCGCGGCACCGTGGGGACACACCGCCAGACCCCGAGGAGGCCTGCAGCAGCGCAGGCGTCAGCTGCAGCGCAGGCGTCAGCTGCAGCGCAGACCTCCCCCCAGCTCCGCTTCGGCGCGAGGCGTTCTCGTGCCGGAGTACCGCCGAATACCGTCTCAGGAGGACCTTACCTGACCTACACCCACCTCGACGCTGGACTCGGGACCGGGCTCCGAGGATTCTACCCGCCATGGCGAGGGTGGAGCTGACGCGTCACTTGTACGAGTACTTTCCGGGGCTCGCGGAGGTCGATCTGGAGGTCGATGCCCGTGACGTGGCAGGCGTCATAGCGGAGCTCGAGCGGCGAGTCCCCGGCTTCGCCTTTTACGTCTGCGACGAGCGCGGCCGCTTGCGGCAGCACGTCAATGTCTTCGTCGGCGACGAGATGGTCACCGATCGTCGTTCCCTCACGGATACAGTCGATGCTGACACCCGCGTCCTGATCATGCAGGCGCTGAGTGGCGGCTGAAGGAGAGAAAGCATGCCCCGCATCCTCGTAGGCACCCGCAAAGGCACGTTCGCATTCGAAAGGACCAACGGCAGCTTCAAGCCCAGGTTGCTGGGTCACTCCGGCGTTGGCGTGAACTTCGTCACTCGAGACCCTCACACGGGCACGCTCTGGGCCGCCCTGGGGCACGGCCACTGGGGCGCCAAGCTCTCGCGCTCGAAGGACGATGGCGCAACGTGGGAAGACGCGCCCCAGATCAAGTACCCGGAGGGCGCGCGTTACCTCGCGCCTCCGGATCCGTCCGAGGACACGGCCCCGGATGCGCCGCCCCAGAGGTTCACCTCCCGAGACGCCACGCTACTGAAGCTCTGGATAATTTCCTTCGGGAAAGATGGCGCGATCTACGTCGGCACCATCCCTGGAGGTCTCTTCGTCTCCAGGGATGGGGGGGAGAGCTTCGAGCTGAACCTGCCGCTGTGGAACCACGAGTCCCGCGGTGGCGATCTGTTCAG
>JAGQIY010001135.1 GCA_020430865.1 Myxococcales bacterium | reverse complement strand
CGAGGGATTCCCAACGAGCGCGCGCAGCATGCCGACGTAGTTCAGTCCCTCGTGCTCGTAGAAGCGCGCGTCTTCTGCCGCGAGGAAGGCGAGCTTCACGTGATCCGGCACCTTGTCGAGACTGATCACCGTTCGCCGCTCGGTGAACAGGCTGGCAAGCTCGGTACCGTCCTTGGCCAGGATCTTGGTGACCTGCGGCGGATCGTAGCCCTTGCGGAGGTCCGCGACGCTTGGCAAGTCCTGCGAGTAGTATTCGACGGTCCCGACCACCGCGAGCACGCCCAGGAGCGCGCCGAGCACCAATAGAATCACCAGGCGCTTGGTCCACTTGAGCAGGCGCCGCTTCAACGGCGGCCTGGAGCTCTTCTCGGCTTCGACCACCTCACTCAGCGATTTCTTGCTCTTCAGCGCAGGAGCAGAAGGGAAGTCCTTGGGGGCGCGCGCCACGTCGTCGATCAGGCTCCGCTGGCGAGGCCGAGGCGCCGAGCTCTGGACGTCGAGCATCGTCGGAGCATCGCCGCTTATCGTTTCCTCGCGAGAATGGCCCCGAGCGTCGGGCACCGACGCCAGCGTGGGCTGGTTCTCCAGCGCGCTCCGGGACGCCTGCTGATCCGCTGCCGACTGGTCTGGCCGGGCCATGTCCAGCGCGGTGGGATCGCTCGCCCCGTCGGTCTCTGACGCTTGACTCGATCGCTGCTTGGGATCCGAAGGCGGGTCGCTCACGCAAGAGGTCCTACTGCCCAACGAAGCGCATGACCACCACCGCGAGAATGACTCCTGCTACCAGGCATGCCGCGGCGACCCCGATCAAGAGCCCCGTGCTGGGCCCGCGACGAGCGGAGGGGAGCGTGGGCACGGCGTTCACTGGATTCGAAGGCTGAGGGAAAGCGGCCTGGGGCGAGGAGCTCGGAGGCGGGATGACGGGCATCGAGTGAGGACGCGCTTCACTCGACATGGGCGAAGTCATGAACGCCGAGAGGGCATCGGCGAATTCCTGAGCGGTCTGGTAGCGATCGACCGGCTTCTTCGCCATCGCCTTGTTGAGCACCTCCCCCAACCCTGGCGGAAAGCGCAGCTCGGGGACCCGTTCGTCGAGGGGAATGGGCGCCGCGGTGACGTGCTTCTGGATGTACTCCATCGGCGTCTTGGCCATGAACGGCAGCTTCCCGGTCATGGCCTCGTAGAGGATGACCGCCAGCGAGTAGATGTCGCTGCGCGCGTCCAGGGTCTGTCCCTGCGCCTGCTCGGGGCTCATGAACTCCGGCGTGCCGAAGACCATGCCCTCCTGCGTGAGGATGATCGACCCAGGGCGCATCTGCCGCTCGGTCACCTTGGCCAGACCGAAATCGAGCACCTTCGGGAACTCTTTGAGGCCGCCTTGGTTGCAGATGAAGATGTTCTCTGGCTTCAGGTCACGGTGCACGATGCCCATGTCGTGGGCTTCTTGAAGCGCGCCGCACACCGCCACCAGGATCGGGATGGCGCGATCGTAGCCCATCGGACCACCGCGCCGCACCGTCTGGTTGAGGTTCTTGCCCTCGAGGTACTCCATCACGATGTACAGCGAGCCGTCTTCCTCGAGCTCGCCATACATGAACACCTTCACGGTGTTCGGGTGGGTCAGCTGACTCATCGCCCGAGCTTCACGGCGAAAGCGCGAAGTCAGGTCCTTCCTCCCGGCCAGCTTTGGATGGAGGATCTTGATCGCCACCATCCGATTCATGTCGGGCTGGGACGCAT
>JAGQIY010001134.1 GCA_020430865.1 Myxococcales bacterium | reverse complement strand
GCGCTCCAACTCCCAGCTCAGCGAGGCCGAGCGACAGCTGGCCCGGGTGATGGAGCACTACGGAGACGCAGACGCCGCGCGGCGCGCGACGCGGCGGGCATTCGAGGCTTCCGGCGGGGACATCCGTCAGGTGACGGCCACGGTGCTCGACGCCGCGCGCCGGGCGCTGACCCTGGGCGATCTACGAGCGGGCCGAGAGGCGCTGCGCCAGGCGATGGAGGCTGACATCCCGGACGGCGATCTGGTGTATGTGGCGCTCTGGCTTCAGCTGCTGGAGCGGCGCGTGAAGGCCAGCAGCGACGGCAGTGTGGAGGAAGCGCTCCAGAGCGTCGACTCCACCGACCGCTGGAGTCGCAAGCTGCGCGCCTGGGGCACCCAGCAGCTGGCCGACCAGGAGCTGCTCGGCGCCGCGAAAAACCGCGTGGAAAAAACGGAAGCGAACTTCTATGCGGCGCTCTCAAACCCCAGCGGGGATCTGAAAGACCGCCTCCAGGCCGTCGCGTCGAGCCAGACCATCGAGCTGGTCGAGGTGATGATCGCTCGGGACCTGCTGAAGCGCTCGAGCAGCTACGAGCCACCGAAGCTGCCCGATGGCGTGAAGGTGCCTTGACCGCGGTTCGGGGCATCACCAGGTATCGCAGCCGAACGGCAGGCGCACGACGCTCCCTCACCCCCAGAACCGGGGCGAAACAAAAGCCGGACATACAAACCCGGCTGAGCTAGAAGCTCGCTCCTCGTGCTGGAGCGAAGCCGCGCTTCGGCAGCTGATTCGACCCGAGTCGCTTCAACCCTGCTGGATTCGAGCCGGGGGTGTCAGCAGTGATTCACGGAATGAATCCGGGACCCTTGCGGATCCAGCCAATGGGTTCCAGGTAGCGCAGAGCGGTGGGTTGCGCCCTGCGACTCAACTGCCTCCCAAGGGCGCTCAGCGCGAAATTCCCCCTCAATCGAGCTCGCGGCCCGAGCTTCGTGCCTCGTGACGACTCTCCCCGTCGTCGCCTTCACCAGGCAAGCGGAAACCCATGTTCAAGAAAGTAGCTCTGACCATCCTCGCGTTGTTGGTCGTCGTGGGCGTGATCGGCGGCGCCAAGGGCGCCCAGATCGCCGCTTTGATCCAGAGCGGCAAAGACCGTGTGACACCCCCGGAGACCGTCACGGCGAGCGAAGCCAAGACGGAGATCTGGGAGGACAAGCTGGTGGCGGTCGGGACCGTGGTGGCTCTGCAGGGCATCATCGTGACCACGGAGTCGCCAGGTGTCGTGCGGGACATCCGCTTCGACTCGGGTGAGCAGGCGAAGAAGGGCCAGCTCCTGGTTCGCTTGGACACCAGCGTCGAGGCCGCGCAGATCGCCCAGGCCCAGGCGCAGCGGCGCCTGGCGAAGGTCCAGCTCGAGCGCGCGGAGAAGCTGCAGAAGGCAGGCGTCGCCGCCCAGGCCGAGCTCGACTCCGCCAAGGCGCAGGCGAAGCAGACCCGCGCCCAGGTCGGAAACTACAGCGCGGTGCTGGCGCGCAAGGTCATCAAGGCTCCGTTCACCGGCCGCCTCGGCATCCGCCAGGTCGACCTGGGGGAGTACGTGACCCCTGGCGCTCCCATCGTCACGCTGCAGGATCTGACCAAGGTCTACGTGGACTTCCGGCTGCCTCAGTCCCAGGTCAGCGTGCTGTCTCAGGACGGCCTGCAGGTCATCGTCACCAACGATGCTTTCCCCAAGGAAAAATGGAAGGGGAAGATTCACGCTGTCGATGCCGCGATCGACGCGGCGACGCGCAACGTCCGCGTGCGAGCCGTCTTCGACAACCCCGACGAGCGCCTGAAGGCGGGCATGTTCGTCAACGTGGAGGTGGTGCTCCCCACCAAGCACAAGAACATCGTCGTCCCCGCGACCGCCATCCAGTACGCGCCCTACGGCGACTCGGTGTTCCTGGTGGTCGACGCCAAGAACGAGGACGGCACGCCCAAGGAGGGCAAGGAGGCCAAGCAGGCCTTCATTCGCCGGGGAGACCGCCGGGGCGATCTCGTGGCCGTGGTCTCGGGCCTGGAGCAAGGACAAATGGTGGTGACCAGCGGCGGCTTCAAGCTCAAGAACGGCATGCCCATCGTCGTCGACAACGAGCTCCAACCCGACGCAAAGGCCAACCCGACTCCCGAGGACAAGTAGCGTGAGCTCCGACTCCGGAAAGCCCCCCAGCGGCGGCGACGCGGGCGCGAAGGCTGGCGGAAAGGCCTCGCCCGCTCAGGCGCCCTCTGGCGCCAAGTTCACCGACCTCTTCATCCGGCGGCCGGTGATCGCCATCGTGGTGAACCTGGTGATCATCATCGCCGGCTTGCAGGCGATCAAGAGCCTTACCGTACGGCAATATCCGAAGAGCGAGAACGCCTCGATCACCGTCACCACGGTGTACGTCGGCGCCAACGCCGATCTGGTCAAGGGCTTCATCACCACGCCGCTCGAGCGCGCCATCGCGGCGGCCGACGGCATCGACTACATCGAGTCGACGAGCACCCAGGGTGTATCCACGATCACCGCTCGCCTCGAGCTGAACTACGACGCCAACAAGGCGCTCAGCGAGATCAGCTCCAAGGTGGACCAGGTGCGCGGCGATCTGCCGCCCGAGGCCCAGGTCCCCATCATCAACATCGAGTCGGCGGACAGTCGCTTCGCCTCGGCGTACCTGTCGTTCTCCTCGGAGTTCCTCCAGCAGAACGAGATCACCGACTACCTGGTGCGAGAGGTGCAGCCGCGCCTGACCGCCGTGGAGGGCGTGCAGCGCGCCGACATCCTCGGAGCGCGCACCTTCGCCATGCGCGTCTGGCTGAAGCCCGATCGCATGGCCGCGTTCAACATCAGCCCCGCGCAGGTGCGCCAGGCGCTGGCGGCGAACAACTACCTGGCGCCGGTGGGTACGACCAAGGGCGCGTTGATCCAGGTCAACCTGTCCGCCAACACCGACGTGCAGGACGTCGAGGGCTTCAAGAAGCTGGTGATCCGTGAACAGGACGGAGCGCTGGTGCGCCTGGAGGACATCGCCAAGGTCGAGCTGGGCGCGGAGAACTACGACACCGAGGTGCGGTTCTCCGGCAAGACCGCGGTGTTCATGGGGATCTGGGTGTTGCCCAACGCCAACTCCCTGGACGTCTTGAAGCGCGTCCGCGCCGAGCTGAACGACATCAAGAAGGACCTGCCGGACCAGATCGACGCCGGCATTGGCTTCGACGGCACCGAGTACATCCAGAGCGCCATCGACGACGTGGTCAGGACCCTGACGGAGACGCTGGTCCTCGTGATCATCGTGATCTTCCTGTTCCTGGGATCGATCCGCTCGGTGCTGGTGCCCATCGTCGCCATCCCCGTGAGCTTGATCGGCACGATCTTCCTGATGCAGGTGTTCGGGTTCACCATCAACTTGCTGACCCTGCTCGCCATCGTGCTCTCGGTGGGTCTGGTGGTCGACGACGCGATCGTCGTGGTGGAGAACGTCGAGCGCAATCTGCAGCTCGGGATGACGCCGGTGCAGGCCGCCCGGGAGGGCGCGCGAGAGCTGGTCGGCCCGATCATCTCGATGACGATCACGCTGGCTGCGGTGTACGCGCCGATCGGCTTCCAGGGAGGACTGACCGGATCGCTGTTCAAGGAGTTCGCCTTCACCCTGGCCGGTGCAGTGACGATATCCGGCATCGTCGCGCTCACGCTATCTCCCGTCATGTCCTCGAGACTGCTGAGAGAGGGCGACGCCGAGAAGGGCCTGGCGAAGCACATCAACCGCGGGTTCGAGCGCATCAAGCGCACCTACCTGAGACTTCTCGGAACGACGCTCAGGGCGCGTCCGGCGGTCTACGTGGTGTGGGTCGCGCTCAGCATCATCTCCGTCGTGTTCTTCCAGATGAGCCCCAAGGAGCTCGCGCCGAAGGAAGACCAGGGCATCATCTTCTGCATCCTCGATACTCCGGCGAACAGCACCACCGAGTCGCTGATGCCGTCGGTGAACAAGATCAACGAGGAGTTCCAGAAGTCGCCGGAGTTCGACTTCAGCTTCCAGATCACGTCTCCCGGTGGTGGCTTCAGCGGCATGCGGCTCAAGCCCTGGGACAAGCGCGAGCGCAACGTCTTCGAGATCTTGCCCGAGGTGCAGCAGCGCCTGAAGGGCGTGCCCGGAGTCAGCGTCTTCGCGGTGACACCACCGGCGCTCCCTGGCGGCGGACAGTTCCCCGTGGAGTTCCTGCTGACGTCGACCCAGGACACCGAGCAGATCCTCGGCTTCGCCAAGGAGCTGCAGCAGAAGGCGGCGGAGAGCGGCATGTTCGCCTTCCCGCCGATGATCGACGTGAAGATCGATCAGCCCCAGAGCGAGATCGTCTTCGACCGCGATCGCGTCGCCGAGCTGGGCCTCAACATGCAGCAGGTTGGCGCGGACATCGCCTCCGCGGTGGGTGGCAACTACGTCAACCGCTTCAGCATCGACGGCCGCAGCTACAAGGTGATCCCGCAGATCAAGCGCCAGGACCGCCTGAACCCGGATCAGCTGAAGGACATCTACGTCACCGGCCCGAAGGGCGAGCTGATCTCCCTGGCGACCATCGCCACGCTCAAGGACAAGGTGGAGCCGCGGTCGCTGAACCGCTTCCAGCAGCTGAACTCCGTGAAGCTCTCCGGCGTGGCCATCCGCCCACTGGATCAGGCGCTCGGCTTCCTGGAGACACAGTCCGCCGAGATCCTCCCCAAGGGCTACGTGCTCGAGTACACCGGCGAGTCGCGTCAGCTCCGCAAGGAAGCGGACGGCTTCTTGCCCGCCTTCAACCTGGCGGTGGTGCTGATCTTCCTGGTGCTCGCAGCGCAGTTCAACAGCTTCCGGGATCCTCTGGTGATCCTCGGCGGCTCGGTGCCCTTGGCGATGTTTGGCTCGTTGATCTTCACCTTCTTGAAGATGCCCGCCCCGGTTCCATTCTGGACCGACGGCTGGACGACCACGCTCAACATCTACTCCCAGGTCGGTCTGGTCACGCTGATCGGTCTGGTGTCGAAGAACGGCATCCTGATCGTGGAGTTCGCGAACCAGCTCCAGCGCGAAGGCAAATCGAAGCTCGAGGCGGTTCACGAAGCCGCCGGCACCCGTCTACGCCCGATCTTGATGACCACCGTCGCCACCGTCGTCGGTCACTTCCCGCTGACCCTGGTCACCGGCCCCGGCGCCTCCGCTCGTAACAGCATCGGCCTGGTGCTGGTCAGCGGCATGGCCATCGGCACGCTGTTCACGCTCTTCGTCATCCCCTCGCTCTACGTGCTGATCGCCAAGGATCACTCCAAGGAAGTCGCCAAGGAACACGAGGTGGACGAGGGGGGTGAGGGCGAGCCGGTGACCGCCTGAAGCCCCAGTCAGCGACTCCACTATCCGCGCGGAACTGGAGAGACGGACCGTGATTCGCTGCACGAATCAACACAGCGTTTCCTCTGGTGACGTGAAGCTGTGATTCGCTGAACAGCTGCGCCTTCTAGCCCCGCGCGGGCCTCGCGCTGACGGCGCGCAACACGTCGAGGTAGCCAGGCGCCCGAGGCGTGAAGCCGCGCTCCACCAGCAGGCGGTGCATCGCCGCCAGTCGATAGTACGGAACGCCGGGCATCAGGTGATGCTCCAGGTGGTAGTTGACGGACAGCGGAGCGACGGTCAGCCGCGCGAGCCAGCCTGCGCGGGTCGTTCGCGTGTTCCTCAGCATGTCCGGGCTCTGCTCGAGGCACGCATGCTCCGCGAGCGAGCGAATGCGCAGGAACAGGCTGAACGTCGTCAGGTAGGCCAGCACCCACACGCCGTACAGCCAGAGCTGCCCGCACAGCCACAGCACCAGCGCCAGCGCGGCGTTCATCAGCCACACGCCCCAGGCGTTTCGAACCAACGAGCGGAGGTGCTCCCCGAGTCGCCGCCTGGGCAGACGGTGCGTGTCCGTCGCCACGGTCCACTTCAGCAGCCCCATGTCCATGAGGAACAAGCCGACCAGACGCTTGAGGCCGGTCAGCCCGAGCAGGTCTCGCAGGAACTTGCGATACAGGCCGCGACGCGTCGTCGGCAGGTTCGCCACCAACGAGCGGTCCACGTCGCGCTCGGTGCCGGTGTAGCGGTGGTGCTTGCCGTGGTGCACGCGGTAGCGCGCTTGATCCGTCCAAACCAGCTTGCCAGCGAACCAGTCCGAGACGAAGCGGCTGAGCCGCTTGTTCGCGAACAGCGTGCCGTGCGAGCCCTCGTGCATCAGGATCGCGCAGCCCAGCTGCCGACCCCCGAGCACGATCAGGGCCAGGATCAAGGTCAGGGGGTGAGGCCAGACGGCCAAGACGATGAAACTCGCCGCGATGCCACTCCAGATCGACAGCAGCGCCAGCCAGCCCCGCCAGTTGGAGCGCCGGGTCAGCTCGCGAATTTCCTCCCGGCTAAACATTTCACTGACCTTGACGACTTCGCCTTCCGTCGCTCGACTCACGCGGCACCTCCGGCCAGCGCCGCGCGGCCGCTGCTGCCCGAACGCTCCATCGCCGCGCGAGACAGCGCCCGCCAGGTACGCTGCCCCGCGTCATCGAAGCGCAGCACGCTCTCCACGAACTCCCGTCTGAGCGCCGAGTCGATCAGCTCTTCGGGCAGCAAGGGGTCGAACACCCACTGCCTGATGGCAGCGTCCCCCAGCAAGAAAGATTGCCGCGCGGCAACCTGCGGCGCGAGCCGACCGGAGGCCTGCAGCCACTGCTCGAGGCGCGCGCGCGTCTCTCGATAGCCGCGCTCGATGGCCGCGGTGTCCCAAAGCCGGCGCAGGCGCTGCGAGTCGTCGTCGCTCCAGTCCGCCCCGCGAAACACCGGCGCGCGCGCCTCCAGAGCCGTCTGGCCAGGGGCGAGCTGCAGGCGCTCCAGGCGTTCCCTCACCCTCGCTGCACCGCCGACCAGGTTGTCGGGGCGCACCCAGAGATCCCCCTCCAGCTCCCTGAAGCCGGTGAGCTCCAGGGCGCGCAGCCTGCGTCCCACGGCAGCGCGGTCAGCGCGCCCCAAGGCGCCGCACGCCACCACCAGATAGCCTCCGCGCCAGCGCCTGACCGACGCCAGGCGCTCACGCCAGCCAGCTACCTCCGCTGCGAGGGCGGCGCCTGCACTGCCCAGGCGATACTCACCGCGCCCCACGGCCTCCACCAGCGCGTCGGCTCCCAGGCGCGCGAGGGTCACCCGCACGTTGTTGGCAGAGACGCCGAGGAGCTTGCCCGCCTCGACGATGCTGCGCACCGGCAACGCCTGCTCCCCAGCCGCGAGCATCAGGTTCAGGATCAGTCGCTTGGTGTTCACCGACTCATTACATCAGAATCCCCAGAAGACCGCACAGGGTAATATTACCCCATCGTACACAGGGCGCTCTCCAAGTGTAATATCACGGCAGCGGATCCTTCCCAGACGGGAAAGCCTCTGGATTGACTTGGGTTTTGCCTACGCTTATGCCTGAGCCCATGCGTCACCTCTCCATCGCGTCCTGTCTCCTGCTGTTCCTGGGCTGCAGCGAGTCCGGCGCTGACGTTGGCTCGGGCGCCGGGGGGCAAGCGGGAACCGGAGGCAGCGCCGCCGGCGGCAATGGCGGCAGCGCTGGCGTCACGGCGGGAGGCAGCGGCGGGGCGGCTGGCGGCAGCGCCGGAGCCACGGCGGGAGGTAGCGGCGGTGCGACTGGCGGCGGCGCTGGGGTCACGGCGGGAGGCAGCGCGGGAGCAGCGGGCTGCGCTCCAGTGACCCTGGGCGCGCTCATCGTCGCGGACACGGAGGCGGGGGGTTCGTCCCTGGCCTACGAGCTGCACGGCCTGGACGCGACGCTGGACGACGTGCTCTACGTCGAGTTCTTCGACGTCGCTGGCGCTCAGACGAGCGGCAGCTTCGATCTGAGCCAGGCGCCCGACGACAACTACTCGACCTGCTCCCACTGCCTGCTCGGCTTCGAGGACGTGGGCGGCGACTCCACGCCGTTCTACCCGGAGAGCGGCTCCTTGATCGTCAGCCAGGCGGACACTCAGTACACGGGAGTTTCCGCCGGGAATTTTGACCAGGTGGTGCTGCGCGAGTCGACGCTCCAGAGCTCCGTGACGACGCCGGTCAGCGGCGGAAGGTGCTGGCTGCTGAGCGGCTCCTGGCAGAACCCTTGACAGGCCGGCGCGGAGCGCGCGCGGACTCAGGTCGCCGGCCGCGGCGGGTCCTCGGAGCGAGTCGTGCCTTCGCCGGTCGTGATGAAGAGCAGCGTCGCTCCTTCGCCCTTCGCCTTCCGGTAGGTGTGCCACGTGCCGCGAGGGATGACGACGTACTCGCCGGCCTGGCCGAGGCTCAGGCACCGGTCGCCGTCCGGCAGCCTGAGCAGGAGGTCTCCCGAGCCTGCGATCAGCATCACGATCTCCTCGCCGCTCGGGTGCATCTCCCAGTGGGGCCAGTCGCCAGAGCTGCTTCCGAAGCTCATCAGGTACGGGCCGGGCAAGACTCGCTCGCCGGAAGCGAGCTGGCTCCAGAACTCGGGGCTGACGTCGTGGGTCTGGACACCGCCCGCCGCGTCCAGGGAGGCGAAGGTCTCACTGGCTGAAAGAACTCGAGGCGCGCTCATGGACCAACCGTGCCTGCCTGGGACGCCCAGCGCAAGCTCACCCCCAAACAAGCTCCCAGCAGTCCACGAAGATTGATTCCGCGCGGCATTCTCGGTTCCGGAAAAACCCGCCTTGCATCCGGGCGCCTTGGGTTAGACTTCGCGGCGTGGGGATCTTCTACCTGGCAGCGCTGATCGTCGGCTTCGGCACCATCGCCTTGCAGCTCTTGATGGGCGGCAGCGGCGACGGGGACGCCGACGCGGGAGGCGGGGACGCCGACGCGGACACCGAGG
>JAGQIY010000116.1 GCA_020430865.1 Myxococcales bacterium | reverse complement strand
TGAGGCATGGCCTCTTGCCGCAAACCCGCACAACCCGACCCGCACAGCCCGGACAAGCTCTTGTAATCGCAGGAGACGACGTGCTCCTGTTCAACGTGTAGAGCGAGCCCCGGCCGGTCACCCACGCGACGCGGCGGACATCACGGGTCGTTTCACCCGAGGCGAGGCCATCGCGATGCCAGAAATTGCCCGCGTCTGCTGGAGTAGCGCATGTTGGTCCAGACCGTCGACGTCGAGCTGCTGGACGGAACCCGCTTGCGCCTCCGGTTCGATGACGGCGCCGAAGCCTCGGTAGACATCGCAGACGTCATTCGATTCGAGGAAGTGTTCTCGGCCCTTCGACGTCCCGAGGTGTTCGACCAGGTGCGGGTGGATGCTGCCTGGGGCACCGTCACCTGGCCAGGGGGTCTCGACCTGGCCCCTGGGCCGCTGCACGACTTGATCGCCGGGGACCGCTCGGTGTCGGGTCAGAGATCAGCGACTGTCTGAGCTGGTGAGACTTGCAGGGCAATCGCACCTTAGCCGCCCCCCAGCAGCTCGGTAAGGTAGCCCCGGTCCCAGGCGGCGATCATGCGCTTTCCGGCGATGCCGACCTTCCGGGACTTGTTGCGCTTCAGCAGCCCCAGGGCAAGGCGGCGGAGCACGGCGAGGTTGAGCGGGGCGTTGTCCTTGCGGGCGCGGGACTGGTCCTCGTCGAACACCATGTCGAGGACCCAGTGGAGTTGGTTCTCGACGGCCCAATGTCCGCGGGCGAGGCGGGCAAGTCTCTCCACCTCCTCGGCGGGCAGCGAGGAGATGAACACGCGAAGGGTCTGGGACGCCTCGCCGGGCAGGGAGCGCGAGCAGCGTTGGACGACCAGGGAGCGGAGGCCACTCCAGGCCCCGTGTCCCTCGAACCAACCCAGCTCGTCCGTAGACCAGGTCCTGCGGACCTCGATGCGCCCGTGTTCGCCGTCCGTCTCTTCGAAGGCGTACCACGTCTCGTTCGCGAAGCCGTCGGCCTCGGAACTCTCGAAGAAGGACGTCATTTCGGCTTCGAGCGTGGGCTGGTTGCCCTTCACCCTCAGGAGGTAGTGGCCGCCGCCTGAAGTCACGGCCCGCGCCAATTCGCGCTGGCAACCGATCGCGTCGATGGTCACCGTCTGGCCCTGCAGGTCGACCAAGCCGAGCAGCTTCGGCATCGTGGAGATCTCGTTCTCGCCTTCCTCCACCGACACCGTGCCGAGGCAGAGGCGGCTCTCGGTCGCCCAAGCGTTCAGAACATGCAGCGGCGACTTCCCCTCCGCTCGCTCCATGGTCCGTCGTAGCGTCTTGCCGTCGATAGCGATGTGCCCGGCCGCCCGGTCTTCGCGGATGGCGTCCAACCACGCCGCCAAGCGCGAGCCCAACTCGTGCGGGTCGAGAAGCCGGAAGACGCGGCCCAGCGTGTCGTGCGAGGGGATGCCGTTGGGCAGCCGGAGGAACTGCCGCAGCCAGTCCTCGTTGGCCTTCCCGTACTGCTCGATCAGCACCCAGTTGTCCGCGCCCCCCAGGAGCGCGATCAGCGTCAACAGGATGATGTCCGACAACGAATGAAGTCGGCTCCGGTCGATTCGAGGATCGGGAATCTCCTCGATGAAGCTCGTGATCGTGATCGCGATGTGGTTCGGCTCGCCGCGGTCCGCCATGCTGGGCTCCGCTCGGCCACGGGGTCGTTCAGGACGCGTCCGAGCCCCAGTCGTAGATCACAGCGCGCTGATCGCGTCAATGACGATTTGATGCGATCGCCCTGGTGAGACTTGCGTGGCACCTCGGCTCGAAGCCACGATGGGCACTATCGCCGCACTTTGGACGCTAAGTAAGTCGTGAAGCTCTTCACCAAGCCGGATGCATGGACGGGCGGGTCCTACGAGTTCGCTCTGGAATACTGCCCACCATCCGACGAAGCGCTGCGCTTGGCCCTCGCAGCGATCTGGCGTGATCCAACCGTCACCGGCTGCTACGTCCACGCGGACAAGGAACCCGGCGACCAAGAAGTCGTGCCGCCCAGCACCCTCGCCGCTCGCCGAGACGCCATCGACGGACGTTGGCTGGGGATCGCCATCCTGCCGAACGGTTGTCGAGTGCCGTGTTCGAGTTGCATCGTTCGCGAGGAGGACGGGTCGGACTGGTTGTACTTCGGCGCCGCGATGGGCTGCTTGAGCTACTGCTACCCGGTCGGCGCGTTCCCGCTCGACGACGGCGGAGACCTCAGTTGGCGTCCAGAACTCGACCGTTGGCTTCGCGGCATTGCGGCTCGGGTCTACGCCACGGTCCCGTTTCGACTCGGCCTGGTCGGGTGGATCATCGGGGGCGATGTTTGCGCGGCGGACCTTGCAGCGAGGGGCGTTCCTCAGGAGCGTTGGGAAGGCTACCTCTGGCCCGAGAGTGGCGGTCTGGGGTGGTATCCAGCCAATCAGGGAGCCCCGATGTAGCGGCCACGAGCCGCCCTCAAGATGTGGGTGGCACGTCAGTTGGTTGAGTGTCTCCCCGGATCGCCCTCGGACTGCCCCTCCCTGCCAACATCAGAGAACCTGAACGTGTCGAAACGTCGACACTTTCGACCATCTGCAGACGGTTGGTCACACCACCGAACCCCACGCGGCACGAGGGTCTTCCTGCGCGTGGGCGACCGCCCACCCCAAACAAGGCTTGCAGCGAACCACCTAAGCGACCAAAATTCAGACCACCTGCATCCGGAGGCGCCCCCGTGAAGCCCGTCCGCATCCAAGACGACCTCGTCCCCATCGGTGAGTTCAAGACGCACGCGTCCAAGATCATGCGACGGCTGCGGGCCGAGGGCCGTCCCATCGTCATCACCCAACGGGGCAAAGCGACCGGCGTGCTCGTGACGCCGGAGGAC
>JAGQIY010001133.1 GCA_020430865.1 Myxococcales bacterium | reverse complement strand
CTCGGGCCGAGAAAAGAAGCGATCCGCCGGGGCGACCTCCTGGATCGTACCGCCGCTCAGCAACGCGACCGTAGCTCCAAGCTCGAGCGCATCCCGGCGATTGTGCGTCGAGTAGACCACAGCACAGTGCTTCGCGAGCTGACGCACGCACTCGAGCAGCGCGGCGCGCCCCGTCGGATCGAGACCGACGCTGGGCTCGTCGAGCAGCACCAGCGCCGGACGACGCACCGCGGCTCGAACGATTGCGACCAGCCGCCGCTCACCTGCGTCTAGCTCGACCATGCGCGTGTCTCTGCGAGCGGCCAGGGACCCAACACCCAGGCGCAAGAACGTGCGCCTCAGCAGCTCGTCCTGTTCGAGCCGAGTGAGCCGAGAACGATTCGTCAAGGCGCTCACAAGGTTCTCCCGCACGGTCGACACGTAGTTGACAGCGCGTTGCGCGACGAGCTCGACATCCGCCGTATCCAGCTCCAGTTCCCCGTTGACGACCAGCTCGGGCTGAGCCGCATCCATTCCCGCGAGGATACGCAACAGCGTGGACTTGCCGGCACCGCCAGGTCCCATGAGGGCGAGCACGCCCCGAGCAGGCAGCTCCAGCGACACGTCCTGGAGCACGGCCCGCTCACCGTATGCAGCGGCGAGGTTGCGCAACGAGGCCAAGCCCAGAAGACGGCTCCAGGTGCCGCAAGCGCGTTCCATTGCACGACCTCCAGTTTCGACAGCTGTTGCATTCCAGGTCACTCCCTGCGCGTCTGTCGGGAGCACTGCACAGGTGATTCCCCGTGGAATAGACCGCGCAAGCCTTGCGCTTTTCTGTGCGAGAACTCGGATTCGAGCAGGTATGCAACCACCGGATGCATGCGGACAAAGCTCCCGCAGACGTATCCGCCGGGATACGTTGAACCCGGGTACAGGGTACGAGCCGCTCGTCCCGTTCCGAGACGTCTGGCTGCTAGCCCATCAGCGCAGAGTAGAGCTTCAGCTGGTACTCGAGATCGTGGCCGTTGGGCTCGCGCCCGACGTCGCGCAGCTTCCGATGCTCGAAGCAGAGGCAGCGCTGGAGCGCCAGGTGCGCGTCCGGCACCTCTCCGTATTGATCGTAGTAGGACCGCGCAGATGCCGCGAGCCGAGCCTGCTCCTCCACGGGTTGGTGGGAAGGAAACGCCGCCTCGGCGCGGCGGACGAAGGCACTCATGTCTTCATAGGTCACGTTCCCCTCTTCCCCGAGGGCGCGGCGCTGAGTCTGTGGGACCACGACATCGACCCACACCCGCCCGCCGTACTGAGGGCGCGCGACGTGGCGATGCAAGCGAGCCAGCCGCTGCAAGCCTCTGCACAGGCGCGCCTCCCCGACCTGCACCGCGTCCCCCTCGAGCTTGTTGCTCACGTCCCGCGCCGCGCCCGTCCACACCGCATCCGTCGTGAGCAGCACCCCGAGGCGCACGGGCGCCGGACCCAGCTTCTCGAGGTCCTGGGCCAGTCGCTGCGCGGCGTCCTCGTACATGCCTCGTGACGCAAGCCGCTTCTCGCGGATCTCGATCGCGATCGAAGGCGTAGCCCCGGAACCGAGGGAGAGCCGCTCCTCGTGCTTCGCCATGGCCCGCGGCACCAGCAGCAGGTCCATGCGGCGTTCCCCCACCAGCGCCGTCCAGTCGTGGCTCTCGAGGGCTGCGTCCAGGTGAAATGCGAGCTCGAAGCCGAACCAGCTCTCGACGTTGCCCTTGGAGAGGTGATGACCAAAGGCGGCGTTCGCCATCGTCAGAGCCGCCGCCTCCACGAGGGCGCGCACCGCAAGCCAGCCAGGCAGCGACTGCAGAACGAAGGACGCCACACTAGGAATTGGAGTTAACCTCTCGGGCGGAGTCAATAGCCCGTGAGGGTCTGCGAGCACTTCTCGCCTGGAAACACCGACGACCGGCTCACAACCCCACACAGCCACCGCGTTCCCCCCACCTCGCGTCGTAGCTCCGCGCGCCGCCTACTCTCGCAAGCGAGCGCTGCGCAGCTCCGCCTCCCGGACCTCGCCGTGCAGGGTCAGGTAGAGGCGACCGTCGCTGCGTACGAGCTCGAACCCGAGCGCGCGTTCATCGTGCCCCTCGAGCCAGCTGATCAGGTCTCGGGGCAGCTCCCACACCTCGATCGATTCCTCGCGGAATATCTCTTGCTTCTCCAGCTGCTTCCTCAGGTGGGTGAGGGAGTCATCGGTGTAGAGCAGCACCCGCTCGCAGGACTTGCTCGCCTTGTGCAAGCGATCCGCCGAGGGTGCGCCCACGTCGATCCAGGCCAGTCGCCTGCCAGTCAGATCGACGATCGCGACGGGTGGCTCGCTGGTGTCGGACAAGCCTCCCTTGGAGAACGCAATGCCCTCTTCGTGGTTCAGGCAGTAGGCAAGGGTCCGCAGCCACAGGTAGCGCAAGCTCTCGGAAGGGTGTCGCGCCAGGCGCAGCTCGAGCTGTTCGTAGACTCCGCGATCGACATCGGACAGCGTCACGTTCCAGCGGTAGATGGTCGCAGAGAGAGCCACGAGGCAGTCTACTCCATCGAGGATCCGTGGTTTCTACGAGTTTGGGGGAGGGCTCAAGGATCCCGGAGAAGGAGCCGTTCTCCGCCTCATGAACCCACCGCGCATCCTCGTGGTCGATGACGACCCGGGAGCCGTTCACGTGCTGGCCCGCTTGCTGTCCCCCACGGCTGCGGTCAGCGTGGCCACGAACGGCAGCGATGCGCTTCGGGTCGCCTGCGAGGTGATGCCAGATCTGGTGTTGCTCGACGCGGAGATGCCGGGAATGAACGGCTTCGAGGTGTGTCGCGCCCTGAAGTCGGAGCCAGTGCTCGGCCACATTCCAGTGATCTTCGTCACCTCCCACAAGGACGAGGACTTCGAGGTCGCTGGGTTCGACGCTGGCGGGGCGGACTTCATTGGCAAGCCGATCAATCCGCGCCTGGTGCGGGTGCGCGTCGAGAACCAGCTACGCGTCAAGGCGATGGGCGACCAGCTGCGGACGAGCGCAGCGACCGACGGTCTCACCGGGCTCGCGAATCGCGCACACCTGGACGAGGTGGTCGAACACGAGTGGCGCCGGGCTCAACGCACCCGGGAACCGCTATCGCTGCTGCTGATCGACGTCGATCACTTCAAGCTCTACAACGACCACTACGGTCACCCCGCGGGCGACCGCTGCTTGAAGGCGATCGCGGGGGCCCTGGAGGGGATCTGTCGTCGCCCCGCGGATACGCCAGCTCGCTTCGGCGGCGAGGAGTTCGCGGTGGTGCTGGCGCACACCGACGCGGTCGGCGCCGAGCTCGTCGCCGAGAGGCTGCTCGCCGCGGTCGCGGGGCTGGCCCTGGAGCACGCAGCTTCTCCGACGTCGGCTCGGGTGAGCGTCAGTGTGGGAATTGCCACCTGGGATCCGAGCGCCAGCGGCAACTTCCGCAAGGCGCTGGCGGGCACGACGAGCACCACTGCCTTGATCGACGCCGCGGACCGTGGCCTCTACGAGGCGAAGCACCAGGGCCGCATGCGCGCATGCTGGGCCCCGGCAGGCGACGCGCTGGAGCCGACGGGCGACGCATGAGCCAGCTCGTGACGCTGCTGGGCCTGCTGAACCTGGCGCTCGTGGCGAGCCTGGCCTACGCGCTGGCTCGCTCCAGGGCCCGAGAGGCCTCGCGAAGTGACCACGTCGGCGACCTGCGACGAGAGCGATACACCCCACCGGCCGAGCGCGGAGTCCGAGGAAGCAACGCGCGCCTCCTGGCACAGCTCGAGGAGCGCACCGCGCAGCTGGACTCGGCGCTCCACGATCTGGACAGCATCCTCGACGAGCTGCCCTGCCTGGTCTCCTACTGGGACAGGGACCTCAGGAATCGCTTCGCCAACCGGCGCTTCAAGGACTGGTTCGACCTGGAACCCTCGGAGTTACCCGGGAAGCACGTCACCGAGGCCATGGGACCCCGCGTCGAGGAGATCATGCCCAGCTTGGAGGCGGCGCTGCGAGGCGAGCCACAAGCCCTGGAGCGCGCCGTGATGGATCCCCACGGCAATTCAGTTGCCAGCATGCTGCGACTGATCCCCGACGTTCGACGCGGCGAGGTGATCGGCCTCTACGCCATCGCCTTCGACGTCTCGTCACAGGTCCAAGCCCGGCAGGAGCTCGCTCAGGCGCTGAGAGACAAGCAGGCGCTGCTCGGCACCATCATGGAACTCGGCATCGTCTCGGTCACGGACCGACGCGGCCGCATCATCGAGGTCAACGACAAGTTCTGCGAGATCTCCGGCTACACACGGCAGGAGCTGGTGGGCCAGAGCCACGCGATCATCAACTCCGGCCACCATGCGAGGGAGTTCTGGCAGCACCTCTGGAGGACCATTGGCGCCGGAAGGCCGTGGCGCGGCGTGGTCTGCAACCGAGCCAAGGACGGCTCGCACTACTGGGTCGACAGCCTGATCGCACCCTTCGTCGCCGAAGATGGACGCATCGAGAAGTACGTCTCGATCCGCTTCGACATCACCGAGCGCTACCAGATGGAGCGTGAGCTCGGAGCGCGCCGACGGGAGTACGAAGCGTCGCTCCGAGAAGCGAAGCGCAAGGCCGAGTCCGCCAACCAAGCCAAGGGTCAGTTCCTCGCGAACATGAGCCACGAGATCCGGACACCGATGAACGCGGTGATGGGACTGACGTACTTGCTCGCGCAGACGGAACTCGACGCAGAGCAGACGAGTCTCGTCACCAAGATCCAGACATCCAGCAAGGGTTTGCTCGCTCTGATCAACGACGTCCTCGACATGTCGAAGATCGATGCTGGAGAGGCGAACGTGGAACGCGTGCCGTTCGACCTCCACAGCTGCGTGGAGGAGATATGTGACATCGCGCAGGTGCAAGCCGAAGCGAAGGGGATCGTCCTGCACCGGGCCATTCACCAATCGGTTCCCCGAGGCATCAATGGGGACATCACCAAGATCCGTCAGGTCCTGAACAACCTGCTGATCAACGCCATCAAGTTCACCGAGCAAGGCAGCGTGAAGGTCACGGTGACCGCACGGCCCCGGACCCCTGCAGACGTCGAGCTGTGCTTCGAGGTGAGGGATACTGGCATCGGTATCTCGGAGCCCGCTCAGGCCAAGTTGTTCCAGCCCTTCATCCGGCGGACGTGTCCACCACGCGTCGCTTCGGAGGGACGGGCCTCGGTCTGTCCATCGTCAAGCACCTGGCCGAGCTGATGGGAGGCGCCGTCGGGTTCGAGAGCGAGAAGGGGCAGGGGAGCGCGTTCTGGGTGCGCATCCCCGCAACCATCGCTGAGCTGACCGCCTTGCCACCAGAGCTGGAAGAAGCACCAGCTCACTCGAACTCGCTGGCAGGGATCCGGGCACTGGTCGTGGACGACAGCGAGATCAACGCCTTCGTCGCCAAGCGCATCCTGGAGCAACACGGGGTCAGCGTCGCTCTCGCCCCCAACGGCAAGCAGGCGTTGGACTGCCTCCGCACGGCGCCCAATGCGTTCGATATCGTCCTCATGGACGTGCAGATGCCCGAGCTGGATGGCCGCGAGGCCGTGCGCACCATGAGACAGGACCTGGAGTTCAAGCTCCCGATCGTCGGGTTGACGGCCGACACCCGCACCAGTGAGCACAGGCGGGCGCTCGAGGCCGGGATGAACGACGTCGTCAGCAAGCCGTTCGAGGCCCGCGACCTGATCCGGGTCATGCAACGCCTGCTGCTCAAGCACGGCACGCTCACGGTTACGCCTCTGGGGGTGGAGACCTGTCCGTGGCCGGAGCTGAAGGAGGTCGACGTAGCGGAGGCCCGCAAGCGCCTGAGTGACGACCGAGCCTTGTTCGACGACCTCCTGCAGCGCTTCCTGAGGGCATATCCCAGCGCGCCGCAGGCGCCGCATCCGCTGAGCGAAGCGAGCCGATCGGCTCTCGCCAAGCAACTACACAGGCTCAAGGGCGCCGCCGGAGCCTTCGGTGCGACGAAGGTTCATCAGCTCGCCAGCCGTGCCGAGAGCGCCTGCCGCGAGACCGAGGACGTCCACATGGCGCTGCTGCTCAAGGCACTCGCTCGGGCTCTGGACCAGCTTCGTTCGGAGGCGTCCTTCCACCTGCTCTCGAAACAGACCGCGATCCCAACCGTCAGCGATGCGACCAACGACGTGGACTGGCAGGCGCTCGAGAGCTTGCTGAAGCTGCTCCAGGCGCAGGACTTCGCAGCCCTGGCGAGCTTCGAGGAACTCGAGCCGACGCTGTCCAGGCTGCTCGCACCCGAAGCGACGCGCGCCCTCAAGCGCGAGCTTCAGAGCCTGAACTTCGCCCCCGCCGCCACCCGCCTGCGCGGACTGATCCCTGCGGAATATCTCGCCTCCGCGTGAGGCGACCGACCAGGCGGCTAGGCATGGGCGTGACCCGGGCGTTCGCTCGAGACGGCGACCGAGGCCGCCAGCTGGAGCGCGTCGTCGAGCGAAGCGCACGACCGGACTTCCTCCGACAGCAGCTTCGCCTTGGTGATCAAGCCAAGGGGCTGCGGTCGAACTCCGCACAGGATGGCCAGGCGTTGATGGCTGCGCAGGCTTCCGAGCGCGCTCTCGAGAGCCACCAGGCCGGTGGCATCCATGGCGTGCACTTGGTCCATACCGAGGATCACGACACGCGTGTCCCTGGCAACTACCTCCAGCGCCGCCATGGCCTTCTGCGCCGCGCCGAAGAACAGCGGCCCGGAGATCACGTAGAGCGCGATTCCGGGCGGCAACTCGCTTTGAACCCCTTCATCGGTGGTCTCCGCGAGGTGCGCCTCGGTCACCTCGGCCATACGCCGCATGAAGAGGAACGCCGCCAGCACCATCCCCACGGAGACGCCGATCACCATGTCGAAGGCGACCGTGAGCGAGTAGCAGGTCAGCAGCACCGCGACGTCGCTCTTCGGCGCCACCCGCAGTGTGTGTACGAAGTGCTTGGCCTCCGACATGTTCCACGCAACCAGCAACAGCAACGCGGCCAGCGCGGTCATGGGCAAGTAGCCCAGCAGCGGCGCCAGCAGCAGCACCGCGCTCAGCACCGTGAGCGCATGCACCATCGACGCCACCGGAGAGCGCCCGCCGGCGCGGATGTTGGTCGCGGTGCGGGCGATGGCGCCGGTGGCGGGGATCCCGCCGAAGAACGGGGTCACCACGTTGCCGACGCCCTGAGCGATCAGCTCCGCGTCGGGGTCGTGCCGGGTTCGCGCCATGCCGTCGGCAACCACGGCGGAGAGCAATGACTCGATGGCGCCCAGCATCGCGATGGCGAGCGCGCCGGGCAACAGCTCGCGCAACGTGGAGAAGCTGAGCGTCAGGGGCTGAGC
Organism: Myxococcales bacterium; assembly: GCA_020430865.1. The sequence goes on along the minus strand of JAGQIY010001133.1, from coordinate 18 downwards.
TCCGGCCAGCCAGGGCCG
>JAGQIY010001132.1 GCA_020430865.1 Myxococcales bacterium | reverse complement strand
GGTGACGAGTTCACGTGGGCACTTTGGCTCTCCCGCGTCGGTGAGGGCTTTGGTAGAAGCTTGGTTGCCGCGTTGTGACCGCGAGGTCGGGTGCTCGGGGTCGAGGCGCGGCAGGCAGGTTCGGAACGTTTCCGCGCGGTCCTGGGCCAGGAAAGGGGTTTGGGGGCGAGGAGCAGCTGCTCGAGGCGGCGCGGGCGGTTTCCCTGCGTTGCTCCTAACCCCCTGAAATTCATGATCTAAGGCAGCTGGAGCTGGCTCTGAGGAGCCGGGAACCTCAGTTTGGGCTTGTGGTAACTCATTTTTGAGTTACTAAGTCGCCTGGAGGAGATGTCATGAACCAGTCCGTCAGCGCCCAGGCCCCCCGCGTCGCGTACTTTTGCATGGAGTTCGGCCTCGACGAGAAGCTCCCCATCTACTCAGGTGGGCTCGGCGTCCTCGCAGGGGACGCGATGAAGGCCGCGAAGGACGCCGAGGTGCCGCTCGTGGGGATCGGCATCTTCTGGAATCAGGGCTACACGATCCAGAGCCTGGGTAAGGACGGTCGCGTTGTCGACACCAATCAGCCCACGCTCCGCGAGGGCTTGGAGCCAACCGGCATCGAGTTCTCGTTGAAGATCCGGGACAAGCTGATCCCGGTCACCGCGCTCAAGTGTGAGCTGTTCGGTTCGGCGCCGCTCTACTTGCTCGAACCGGTAAACGAGGTGGACCGCTGGCTCACCCGCCGTCTGTATGGGGGAAATGACGACGACCGAGTGGCGCAAGAGGTGTTGCTGGGCGTGGGAGGCGTGCGGCTCCTGCGCGCGTTGGGACACGAAGTCGACGTCTACCACTTCAACGAGGGACATGCGGCGTTTGCAGGGCTGGAGCTGATCCGCGAGGAGATGAGCGCTGGGCTCGAGTTCTTCGCTGCCTGGAAGGCGGTACGGCGAAAGGTCGTGTTCACGACTCACACGCCGGTCGTGGCTGGGAACGAGGTCCACCCGTTGTCGCGCCTGTTCGAGCAAGGCGCCGACATTGGCTGCTTCACCAAGGATCAGCTCGCGCGCATCGGTGGCGACCCCTTCGGAATGACTGTGGCGGGGCTCCGCCTTTCGCGCATCGCAAACGGCGTCGCTCAGCTCCACGGGGAAACATCCCGGAAGATGTGGGCGCACATCAGGCACGCGTCGCCGATCGTCGCGATCACCAATGGAGTGCACCAGGGCACCTGGCAAGATGGGCGGATCCGGAACAGCTACGCGGACACGCTCTGGGACGCTCACCAGGATCTCAAGTGGGAGCTGATCGACGAGGTCGAGCGCCGTACCGGCGTCAAGCTCGCGGTGGACAAGCTGCTTGTTGGCTTCGCGCGCCGTGCGGCCACCTACAAGCGCGCGGACTTGATTTTCGGCGACTCCGAGCGCCTGGAGCCGCTCCTCAAGAGCGGAAAGCTACAGCTGGTGTTCAGCGGCAAGGCGCACCCGAAAGACCTGCCGGGCAAGGCGGTGATCGAGCGCATCGCGCAGATGACCAAGCGTTACCCGCAGAGCGTCGTGTTCCTGCAGAACTACGACATGCAGCTAGGGCGCATCCTTACGCGCGGCGCCGATGTCTGGCTGAACAATCCGCGCCGGCCGATGGAGGCGTCGGGAACCAGCGGCATGAAGGCTGCGATGAACGGCGTGCTCAACTGCAGCGTGCTCGACGGTTGGTGGCCCGAAGGCTGTGAACACGGTGTTACAGGTTGGCAGATCGGTGGCGGATACGAAGGCGATGATCAAGACGCGCACGATCAGCAGGATTTGATCCGCGTGCTTACCCAAGAGGTGATCCCCACATACTACCAGTATCCGCACCGCTGGCGGCAGATGATGCGCTCCTCGATCGAGATGAGCGAGACCAAGTTCTCCGCGGCGCGCATGCTGTCTGAGTACTACTCGAAGCTTTACCCTAGCGGTTCCGGACTCACGTCCTTCGACGGCATCGAGCGCACGGTGATGAACAGCGAGCCTCTCGTCGGCGCTAGCGCTGCGTTCTAAGGCACTGGACGACTTGGACTAGGGGGCGTCGGCGCCGGCTGGTTCTAGACCGGTCTTGGCGAGCGCCCACTCGCGGAACCACAGATCCGAGAACTCACAGCCGCGATACGCCGCGAAATAGGGGCCGCCCAACGTGAAGTGGACGAGCTTCGCGTGGGGGTTGTCTGGATACTCGCCGACCAGGTGGTTCCAGGTGGTCGGGAGCTGACCAACTTCGTCGTCCTGAAGCCAGTTGAAGCGATGCAGGTCGAGGCCGCTCGCCGTCGCGACGAATGATGGCTCCAGTGCCCGACAACGCGCGGTGTTGAGCAGCATGACGCTCGACCAGTTCTTGCGTGGGTACGCAGTCTGTACGTTGCCGCCGAACTTGGTTGCGTCTCGCGGCGTGTAGTCGTGCTTGACGACCATCACCGCGAACCGGTCGTCGCGCAGCTCCCAGAGCTCCCGAACGTCGCTTCGGGCCAACATGTCGCAGTCCATGAACAGCGCCCAGCCTGAGTAGCCGCAGAGATAGGGAACCAGGAAGCGACTGAAGGCGAAGTCCGTCGACTGACGCGCGTCGCGTGGACGCTGGAAGCAGTGGGCGACGCTTGTCAGCGACAAGGGCGTGATGCTCAGCGGGCCGCTCGCTTGTCGGAGCAGGCTGTGGGCGAGCACGTGGTAGGCTACGCTCTCTCGCGGGTCGTAGCCTATGAAGATTCGGACAGCTTCCATCGTGCCGGAACGGTGTTGGTTCGTACTCCCCGGTCGCAGAATCCGCACGCGCGGAGTGCGCTGAGTATGGACAATCCCAAGTTCGAAAAGAAGGACGTTTCGGGCGTCCACATCGGGGGGACGCTCGTGACCCAGCGCAGTCCTCTTATCCTGATCGCCGGCCCCTGTGTCGTGGAGAGCGAGAGCCTGGTCCTGGAAATCGCGCAGTCGCTGGTCGAACTCACCGCAAAGCTCAAGCTGCCGTTCGTCTTCAAGGCGAGCTTCGAGAAGGCGAATCGAACCTCGGGGGAGTCGTTTCGAGGCGTCGGTTTGGAGCGCGGACTGAAGGCCCTCGAAGAGGTGAAGCGTCAGACCTCGGCTTTGGTTCTGACCGATGTGCATGAAGACACGCCGATCGATGAAGTGGCGGCCGTCGTCGACGTTCTGCAGACGCCCGCGTTCCTCTGCCGCCAGACCAACTACCTCGAACGTGTGGCTCGGGCAGGCCTACCGGTTCACGTAAAGAAGGGCCAGTTCCTCGCACCTCAGGACATGCAGCATGTGGTGCAGAAGCTCCGCTCGACGGGCAACGACCAGGTCATGGTGTGCGAGCGCGGCGTGAGCTTTGGCTACCACAACCTGGTCGTCGACATGCGCGCGCTCGGGATCTTGCGGGGCACCGGCTGCCCAGTGACGTTCGATGCGACGCACTCCGTGCAGCGTCCAGGAGGCCTCGGTGATCGCTCTGGTGGCGACCGGCAGATGATCCCGTTGCTTGCTCGAGCCGCCGTCGCAGCGGGGGTCGCGGGGCTCTTCATGGAGACTCACCCCCGCCCGGGCGAAGCGCTGAGTGATGGCCCCAACTCCTGGCCACTCGCACGCATGGGGGCACTGCTGGAGAGCGTGCTCGAAATTGATTCCGTGGTGAAACGCTTTGAACTCCTGGAGGAGAGCGCGACGTGACGAGCGACGTGCACGTCGTCATCCCGGCTCGCTACGCTTCGAGTCGCCTGCCAGCGAAGCCGCTCGTCGATCTGGGCGGGCAGCCGTTGGTGCAGCGCACCTATCGGCGCGCGCAGCAAAGCGGCTTCAGCACCTTGGTCGCCGTTGACGATGAGCGCATCGCCAAGGCGGTTCGCAGGTTTGGCGGCGAACTCTTGCTGACGCCGCCGGACTTGCCCTCGGGCACAGACCGCGCCGCGTACGTCGCGACCGAGCTTGGTTGGTCTGACGACGACATCGTGATCAACCTCCAGGTCGACGAGCCCTTTTTCCCGCCTGCCCATTTGGTAGCCCTTGCTGCTGCGCTGAGGTCGGACAGCCACCACGCCATCTGCACGCTGGCCTGCCCTCTGGATGACCCGGTAGAGATCGCTGACGAGAACTGCGTGAAGGTCGTGTGCACCCTCGACGGGAGCGCGCTCTACTTCAGTCGAGCACCTATCCCCTGGAAGCGGGGTGGGATGGGGCCCGCCCCAAAAGGGGTCTTGCGTCACATCGGAGTGTACGCCTATCGAGTGCGCGCCCTCCGGCGTCTTTGCGAGCTGGAGCCGAGCCCGGCGGAGCTCACGGAGTCCCTGGAGCAGCTGCGTGCGCTGGAGAATCGTTTGTCTATTCGCGTCATCGTTGCTGACGATGTTCCTCCCCGCGGCATCGACGTAGAGGCGGACTTACAACGCGCCCGAGAGTTTCTCGCTCAGGCGAGCGAGCAAGATTAGGGAGAGGCACCGATGAAGACGACCTACCGAGTGTGCACGCTGTGCGAAGCAACCTGCGGGATCGCCGTAGACGTGCAAGATGGCAAAGTCACGAAGATCGCTGGTGACGCCTCGGACCCGTTTTCTCGAGGCTACATCTGTCCCAAAGCCTTCGGCATGAAAGGCCTCCAAGAGGATCCGGATCGTCTGCGCACGCCGTTGATCAAGAATACGGACGGCACGTTCCGCGTGGCTGGCTGGGACGAGGCCATCGACTTCGCGCTGAGCGGTCTGAACCGCGTGAGGCAGCAATACGGAAACGACTCCCTCGCAACCTACGCAGGGAACCCGAACGCTCACAGTCTGCACGCGATGATTTACGGACCGGTGCTCACCAAGGCTCTGCAGACGAAGCATCGCTACAGCGCGAGTTCTGCTGATCAGCTTCCAAAAATGATCAGCTGCGGACTCATGTTCGGCGGCGGGCTGACGGTGCCCATCCCCGACTTGGACAAGACCAAGTACTTGCTGATGCTGGGGGCCAATCCGATGGTCAGCAACGGTAGCCTGATGACCGCGCCCGGCATCAAGCATCGGCTACGAGCGATTCGTGAGCGAGGGGGCAAGGTCGTCGTCGTCGACCCTCGCCGCACGGAAACATGCGCTGAGGCACACGAACACCTACCCATCCGCCCTGGGACGGACGCAGCCTTCGTGCTCGCGCTGGTGAACGTCGTGCTCCAAGACGGTGCCGCTCAGTTCGAGCGCCTCGCTGGGGTCACGCTCGGGTTGTCCGAGGTGACCCAGGCGATCGGCGCGTTCACCCCTGCGAAGGTGAGCGCGTTTTGCGGCATCCCAGAGGCTGTCATCGTTCGGGTGGCGCGGGAGTTCGCCGCCGCGGATTGCGCCGCGTGCTACGGCCGCATTGGCACCACCTGTCAGGAGTTTGGTACCCTCGCGAGCTGGGCGATCGACGTGCTCAACATCGTCACCGGCAACCTGGATCGCGAAGGCGGGGTGATGTTCCCATTGCCCGCAGCGGCTCGCGGCGGCAACCGTCTCGACACGGATGGTCCTGGCCGCGGCACCAAGTTTGGGCGCTGGACGTCGAGCGTTCGCGGGCTCTGGGAGGCGTTCGGAGAGTTGCCGGTCTCCGTGCTGGCGGAAGAAATCCTGGATGCCGAGGAGAGCCAGAGGGTGCGTGGGATGGTCACGGTTGCAGGCAACCCACTGCTCAGCGCTCCGGGCACGAACCGCTTGGAAGCGGCGTTCGCGTCTCTCGAGTTCATGGTTTCCGTCGACATCTACCTGAACGAGACGACACGTCACGCGGACGTGATCTTGCCTCCTCCACCGCCGTTGGAGCGAGAGTCTTACGATCTGGTGTTCTACCAGCTATCCGTACGGAACATCGCGAAGTTCTCCCCCGCCGTGCTGCCGCGCGCGCCCGGCGTGTTGGACGAGTGGGAGATCCTGCTGAGCCTAGCGACCGGGCTGATGGGGGGACGGATGCCGCTCAAGCAGGCCGACGACTTCTTGCTCGCGCAGCTGATCTCTCAGGAGATATCGGGGAACAACCTTCGCTTCGCTGGGCTCGAATCGAAAGCCGTGCGGAAAGAACTGGGGGAGCAGCCTGGACCGCAACGGGTGCTCGACTTGTTCCTACGTCTGGGGCCATACGGCGATGGCTTTGGTCAGCGGCCCGAGGGCTTGAACCTCGAGAAGTTGAAGGCGGATGAGCACGGGCGCGACCTTGGCCCGCTGCAACCGAGATTGCCTGGGGTACTGAACACCAAGAGCGGGAAGATCGAGCTCTGGAGCGAGCTGATCAGCGCTGAGGTAGAGCGCCACGCTCAAGCGCTCGATGCATCTCGGGAAGCGAAGTTGCGTTTGATCGGTCGTCGACACTTGAGGAGCAACAACTCGTGGATGCACAATGTGCATGCGCTGGCAAAGGGGCCCGAGCGCTGCACCTTGCTGATGCACCCCGCCGACGCCGAGCGCCTCGGACTTCAAACTGGTGACAAGACCACGCTGCGTAGCCGCGTTGGAAGTTTGAGTGTGCTGGTCGAAGTGTCGGATGAGATCATGGAGGGTGTCGTATCGATGCCCCACGGATGGGGTCATATCGCACAAGGGACACGCCAAGGGGTGGCCTCGGAGCGGCCGGGGGCCAACGTCAATATGCTTTCGGATCCGGAGTTCCTCGACGTCTCCGGCAACGCGGCGTTCAACGGAGTGCCCGTGGAGGTTCTGACCGAGTGAGCGGACCCATGCCCAAGTCTACGATCGCAGCACAGGCGGAGACCCTCGCGTGCGCGGCCGAGACGGTAGGTCGCGTTCTCCGAGCGCTCGACGAGCCGGTGCACGAGCCCCTCGAGGGGGTCGTCTTCGAGGCGTCAGAGAATCCGTTGGACCGCGTGGCGCGGGAACTAACGACGTGGCTTGCCCGAGAGCGTCGAGAGCTGCGCAAGCTCGAGTTGGCGGGTGACCCCGCGCGCCTCAGAGATGCGCGCGGGGACCACGCCCGACTCTGGGAAATTGCCGTGCCTAGCCTGCGTGCTCTCGGTAGAGACTTGAGCCACGCGGAAAATCTCGCCCAGGTAATCGCTGGTTTCCCGACCCAAGAGCGAATCGCCTTGGATGCCGAGAGTTCGGTTGATCAGCGCGCAATGCTGGAGAACGAGTTCGAGCAAGTGAAGCTCCGGGTTCGACTTGGTTTGCTCAGGCTGGCTGCTAGCGCAAGTGGTGATGAGGCGGCGCGCTGGGACGAGCCGATCGACAGCGTCAAGAAGCAGCAGACCGCGCTCGAGCTCGAGCGGATAGAGTTGGTTCGACAAAAGGGGGAGGGCCACAGCTGGCAAGACGAGGAAGCAGCAGGAAAGGCGAAGCTCTTGAGCGGCGAAACCGCGAAAGGGAAGAGCTTGGTGGACCGCGCCGCCGCGGCACGCGCTCGCTACGACGCGATTCACAAGTTTGGTCCCTTGGCACCGTTGCGCGGCATGCTCCAGCGCATCGAGGACGGTACACTCTCCCTCGCGGAGTTCCCGGACAGCGCACGCGCGCGACGCTGGACCAAGCTCCAGTCACTGCTCTCGCGGCGCTCACCGTTCATTCTAGGCTCGAGTCACCATGATGATGATCTCGCTGTCGCCAGCGCGCTGTTCAGGAACGCTCGTCAGTCGGGTGACCTACTGCTAGTAGTCGCTCCGAGGAATATTCTCAGGGGCAGCGATATCGTCGCCGACCTCAGCGCAGCGGGCTTCAAGGTCGAGTCGGTGGAAGAACTGGACGACCTGCATGAACCAGAAGTGGTCGTGCTAGATGTGCTTGGGTTCTTGATGCCGCTCTATCAGCAGGCATGCGGCGCGTTCATCGGTGGCGGTCTGCATGGGGTTCGCGACCACAACTACTTCGAGCCTCTGCTGTTTGGGACGCCGACGTGGACTGGGCCCCATCACTACTGGTCTCCCGAGCGCTGGCGATTGCTTCAAGCGCACGCGCCCGAGCTAGTTCGCGTGCTCGCCCCGGCAAAGCTCGACAGGTTGCCTGAAGAGCTGATTCTGAGCGACAACTCAAGCGAGGCTCGAGTGAGGCGCCGTCGCCGCATACAGCCTTTCCTCGAGGAAGCAGAGCGCCGGGCAGTAGAAGGGTTGCGCTCCTTGCCTTCGTCCAAGCTCGACCTGCTGAGGCAACTCCGCGCTGAGCCTGAACTCATCGAGACCTGCCCGGAGCGCGAGGAGCTGGTCTATTGGAACTTCGTGAAGTTCGTGACATCACCAAATGCAGTGACGATCGAGGGTGATTGGCAGCCGTACTGGCGCCTGACGAATCACGTGGGCTACCTCCTCGATCTGTTGGATGGGTAGAGGCTTCAGCCGCGCTGGATGAGCCAGACGCCACCTGCCAACAACAAGATGCCTGCGATGCGGGCCAACGTAACGGGGCGAATGCCATACCCGAGCAAGCCGAAGTGATCGATCACTACACTCGCGATTAGCTGGCCCATCACGAGAGACGCGATGAGCAAGGCTGCTCCGAGTCTTGGCGCGGCAACCACTCCGGCGAGCACCAGCGCAGCGCCACACAGGCCACCCAAGTAGGCCCACCACGGTGCACCGGCGACCGCAGTCCATTTGGGGATTCCAGTTCTTGCGACCAGAGCTGCGAGAGTCAGTACCACGAGGCCGCCGCCGAAGTTGACAATGCCCGCGAGGAAGGGGTGGCCCAGGTTCCGCCGCAGCTCCGCGTTGATCCCAGCCTGGGCTGGCAACGCGACACCCACCAGCACGACGAGGACGACGAAGAAGGTTTGACCGCCAGGCATTGGGCTCTCGTACACCGAGGCCCCCAGGTTGCGCAACGCGGGCGGCGCTGCCCTGGGCCCTGGATCGAGATGGGGTTAGGCTGAGCTGTGCATTGGCATGACTCACTGCGGCAGACCTCGCGAGCCACCCTGGTTGCGTTTGTTCTGACTTTCGCCTGTCACGATGAACAGGTCCCCCCGCTGGCGAGGCCCAGCGTGGCAGCGAAGACTGTTGCCTCAGGGCAACAAAAAGAGGAGTCAACGGCTGCGCCTTTCGCTTCTTCCAGCGTCGCTGCTGTAGCCCCTTCAGCCAGCTCCAGCGCGCCGCCGACCCCTCGCCAGGCCGACATGGAGCGCGTGCACGCGCTCGCCAAGGAAGCTCGAGAACTCTCCACGGATCAATTCTTGATCTGGCAAGACGGCGCCGTCCTCGAACACTTCGGGGACCAGGGCACGCCGATCCAGAGCATGTCCATCACCAAGAGCGTGCTCGGCCTCGCCGCTCTGATCTTGATCCAAGAGCGCAAGCTGCGCCTCGATCAGCCGGTCGCTGACTTTTTTCCCTCCTGGAAGACAGGGGAAAAGGCCAAGGTCTTGGTGAAGCACCTGCTCACTCACTCGAGTGGGCTCTCAGAGCCCAAGAGCACCCTGCGCATATACCGCAGCGAAGATTTCGTTCAGTTCGCTCTCGACTCCGAGCTCGAAGCGAAGCCCGGAGAACGCTTCATTTACGGAAACAGCGCAAGCAATCTCCTGAGTGGTGTGATCGAGAAGGCGAGCGGCCAGCGTAGCGATCGCTTTGTGGCGGAGCGCCTGTTCAAGCCGCTCGGGATCACACGCTACTGGTGGAGTCTCGACAAAGCCAAACACGCTCACGGGATGTCGGGGCTGCATATCAACGCGGAAGGCCTGCTGAAAATTGGACGGCTGGTGCTGGGGGAGAGGACCAGCTCGGAACCGCCGGCAGCCGCCCCAAAGCCGCTGATTGACCCAGCGCTCTTGCGGCGTGCCACTGCCGAGGTTGCATCGGTGCAACCGAATCACAAGCGCTTGGGGCTCCTCTGGTGGCTGATCCCTGAGACGACCGAACTCGTTCTCACTCGCGAAAATATTGCCGCGTGGCAAAATGCGAACGTTGCCCCGGCCTTCGTCGAGCAAATGAGACCGCTGGTCGATCGCCGCTTTGGCTCAGCCGAGGAGTATCGCAAAGCCGTCAAGGAGCTACGTCCCGACGACCCCGAGCTCAAGCGATGGGACGAGCTGACCTGGAAAGCGGGTCTGGCTGACGTGACTTACCGCTTTGGTCCGATCATCGGTGCGTACTCGGCGGGGACACTAGGCCAGTACCTGGTCATTCTTCCGAGAGACCACCTGATCGCCGTGCGTATGCGCAAGCCGCCCAAGCGGCGGAAGGAACATGACCCCGATGATTTCCCCGGCTTCATCGATCGCGTGCGTGAGCTGGTCGAGCCGGGGTAACTCGCATACACTAGCGCGATGTCTCGGCGTCAGCTGCGAGATCAACGCACCATCGAGAGCGCTCTCAGAGGCTTATTGGTAGCGGTGTTGCTGTTGGTTCCGGTCAGCGCGCTGGCAGATGCGGCGCCCGAACCTGAGCACGGTTGCGGTTGTGAGACGACGAACGACCCGCGTACGTACACGGCGCTGTCCGTCGCCTTCATGGGCCTCGGTTTGGTCTTGTTTCGGCGGTCTCGGCGCGCGCGAGGCTGACCTTCGGGCTGCTCGGTGAGCTTGATGTCCGGCGCTATCCTCGAAGAGATCGCGGCTCGATTGGAGCCGAAACTCGCCTCGGTCTTTCGACGCTTCGTTACGGACGCGCTCACTTTGGAGGCATCCGTCCGTCGTACCCGCGATGGCGCGTTCCGAGGCGATCGCATGATAGTCGAGGGAGCTCCAGCAGGACTCGAAGTCGCGCTCGCTGCCTGCCTGGACGTGCCTGTTTCCGTGCGCTTCGCTCATTTTCGTGCGGCGGCACATGGGCTGGGGTTGAGCTGTATCGCCGGCTGGGACGGCGAGAAGCGTACGGTCAAGCTGTACGTCAACGCCTCGGATTCTTCAAGCGCGGTACGAGCTGGGCTTGCCAACGAAGTAGGCTTGCCAGGAGAACTCGAACCTCACGTAGTGGGTGTCAATGCTTCTGCCTCAGGCGAAGAGCTGAAGTATTACTCGCAGTACGAGAGCGAGGAAGGGCTTCCATTCACCCTTTCGGACATCGCATCCGCACTCGTAGAACGAGTCCGGGGCAAAGGGCTGCTCTCTGGATTGATAGTAAGCAACGACTTTTCGCTCGAGGCGCGGACTGTCGTGCCACGCACCCTGTTCGTGGGGCTGCGGGAGGCAGACCCGCGTGACCTTGAGGAAACGCTCTCCTCTCTGCCTGGATGGAGCGTCGACGAGCTCATTCGTCGGCTGCCGTTTCCCCCTGCTTCGCCTAGCTTTGTGGGGTTGTCCCTCGCGGAGCCTGGCTCATGGACGACGTATTTCAAGTCCCAAGGGTCCAGCGCCCAGTATTCTCTGAATCCTCTCGGCTCGTTCGCGACGTCCTCGGGAGAGGTGGCCATCCACTCGGAACCGGACCGACCGGGCACGCGAGCCTACGCACGAGTGGCTGGTCGGGCACTGTCGTACCGTCTCAGTCAGGGGCAGGTGTCGAATGAAGAACTCGAACGACTCTTCGCCTGGCTTACTCAGTCGCTCGAACGCTCCGGAGTGTTGGAAGGCCGCCCGCCTCAGCCTTGGCAGCTGGTGTCCTCCAAGCCGTGATCGGAATCTAGGACGCCTCTGACTCGAGGCGTCCGGGGCTTGGACGTGTGCGCGCAGATAGGTCGCGCTCCCAACGTGCTGTGCGTTCGAGCAACATCCCCGCTCGACCTGCCGCTTCTTCCGCGCGGTCAGGGCTTAGAGCTCGAACCATTCGCTCGGACGCGGTGATGCACGCCGCGTAGATCCGACGGTAGACCTCTGGCACCTTGAAGGGGTCACCGGAGCCCGCGAGATTCCAGGCGTAACAGCAGTGAAATGGGTTGCCCTCTGGTGGGGGCATCAGCTCGAGGCGCCTACGCAGGTCAGGAACACCGTCCTTCACATTCCCCATGGAAAGGTGCGCGCGTGACTCCTTGCGCAACTCAATCACCGTGTGACAAGGGAAGATGCCGCCGTCCGTGTCCACGCCGAGCATCTTGATCCCCCACAGGCAAGCATGCCCGTGCTCCGGATCGGCGAACAGGAACTGCTGGCCAATTTCGTGGACGCCAATGCACTCGTTGTATGCGAGCGAGACATCATGTCCCTTTCGCTCGTGCTCCACCAGCAGGTCGGCGCAGTAGTTCAGGGCCTCTTCCATCGCGCGGAGCGATGCTTCGGGCCAAGGTACCGTCGAAACCGGCGTGAAGCAGATCTTCACTCCGGGTTTTTCTGCCAGGAAACTCAGCACGTGCTCGACAGAGCGGGCGAAGTAGGCTGCGGTGTCTGGGCCGACCGTGATGCGAACCTGGGGACGCAGGCGATAACGCTCGCGGAGCAGCTCGAAGATCGGTTCAACGTCCGCGCTCGCTCCGCGACCATCTGGGTAGATTCTGAGCTTATCTCCGGCCTCAGGCACGCCGTCCCAGCTCACCGTGATCTCGATGTGGTGTTGGTTGAAGTAGTCGACGCGGCTCTCGTTCGTGAGGAGACCGTTGGTGCACATCAGGAAGTCGTGCACCCCGTTCGCTTCGCCACCTTCGATCAGATGCTCAAGCGCCTTCCAGGCGACCTGAGGTTCGCCGCCGAACGGCACGAGCTGAACCGGTTCGTCGAGAGCGCCTACGCCATTGGCCAGGTGATCGAGGTCGTCCAGACCGATGCGCTCCCGGCGATGGATTGCTTCGCAGTAAGTGCAAGCCAAATTGCAGGCGGTGGTCAGGTTGACCGAGACAATGAGAGGGCGCTCTTCCTGCACCCAGGTATGTTCACATGGGCATGCTGGCGTCGCAAGGGTAACGCTTGAGCTGAGCTGGTCGTCGCGCTCAAGGGTATCGTTGTGATCGAAGGCGAGCCGGACAATTTCCGTACGTTCCGCCACACTCAAGCGTCGTGTCGCACGCCAAGTTGCTGTTCCTCGGGCTACGTTCCTGGCGCTACCCGAGAGGCTTACGCCTTGAACCGCGCGTAGCGGACCTGCTTCCGCGCCGGTGAGGACATTGCGTTGGAACTGAACCATACGAGTCGAACTCGCTGAGTGGAGAGTTCCGCGCGGAATCGGTTGTCTAAGGTCAGGCCGCTCCGCCTCGAGCAGCTGAACCCTCCGCGAGTCTAGCCGTTCATTCCTCGGCGGGATCTTCGCGGCAGAGCATGAACCAGGCGGACATCGGCTTGCCCTTGTAGGCGCGGCCGATCGAGATGTGCTCGCTGACCTTGCGCATGTAGTCCTTCATCCCGGCGTAGACGAAGCGACCGAGCTTCTTCTCGTTGGGGATGATCACCGGCCAGCTCTCGGGCTTCTTCGGTGGGATCTTGGTGTAGTTGATCACGAACTCGCTGGGCGCTTCCTTGTCCTTCTCGCGGTCGACCGAGTGGGCGACGTAGTAGCCAGGACCGGTCGCCCAATCCAAACTCTGGTGATTGTATCCCCAGAGATCCCCGGATTCGTCGTCCGCGAGGCAGAAGCGCTTCTGGAAGTAGTTGTGCGCAGGCAGGGTGTTCTTTCCGTGGTGAATCACTTCCTGCAACGGGTCGGTTCCGCTCGGCACGAAGAAGTCGGCGTCGGCTTCCTCGCCTTCGAACAGATCCCACAAGGCCTTTTGATCGTCTGGCGTGGCTTGCTCCATCACGAGCATGCGCGCCTTGTGATCCATGCGATCCAGCGCCTCGGTGATGCGCTGCTTGGTGTGGTCGTCGCGGTGGCCCAGGAGCATTGTTCGGATAGTCACGGCGGGCCGACTATAGCGCGCTGCGCAAACGTGGCGACCTCCTGGCACGCCAATTCGGGTGGCTCGGCGCTGCCCCGAACGTGGTAGCGCGTTCGGGCCCAGGGACGGCGCGGTGTGCCTAACCCCCTAGAATAGAAGAGGAATCTGCTGGGGCGAACTGACATCGCGTCAGATCGACGGCTAGCTAAGCGCATGCTCAGAGCGCGACCTTGTGACCTGCCACTGGGCGCTCCTGCAACAGGATGAAGGTGTCGAGCTTCACCTTCTCGAGGTCTTTCGTGGACGCGCCGAGGTCGTAGACCAAGCCCCACTCGATGCCTTCATCTGCAGAGAGGAAGATGTTGCTGGAGTCCTTGCAGGCGGCGGCGCGCTTTTCGATGGTTTCGCCGGTCATGCTCAAGTCGGGTCCCGCGAAGCCCTTACTGCGCTTCGTCGCGGTGCCGCCTGCGAGTTTCCACACGGCAGTGCCGCGATCCTTGAGCACGGTGGCTACTATGCTGCAGGCAGGGGCGCTAGTCAGTTTGCTCTGCGCGGTGAAGCTCAAGCTGGCGTGGAACGAAGGTCGCGTCTCGGTCTTGACCACGATGTGGGTCGCGCCGAGCTTGAACAGGCCGTCGAACATCGCCATCACCCAGTCGAGCTTGGCCTTACGATCCACGGCGAGAGGCACGTCTTTGCCGTCGATGTGCTGTTTTTCTTCGTCGAGCGCCTTCGTCAGCCGCTCTCTGCCATCATTCTTCTCGATCAGGATTGGGGAGAAGCCGACCTTGGGGCCCTCTGACGTCACGCTGAACTCCGTTGGCCCTTTGGGAATCGGAACCGAGTCGATGGGCGGCGGCTTGATCGTGTCGCTTGGGGCGGCGAACGGGTTCTTGTTTGGCGGCGGGTCGTCACACCCCAAGCTGATGAAGGCGCCACAGAACAGCGCGAACGTGGGAACGATGATGGAACGACGAAGGAGCATTGCGAGCATCATGGAGGTTTGGGGGTGAGGAAAGCTTGCCCAAACCCGGGCTGAGTCTCACTGATTTGCCCGCGGCTCGAAACCCCGAAAGCTACTCCAAGCGCCCTAGTTCCCGTGTGAGCACAGCCTTCGACCACGCCAGCGCGCGGCAACGCTGCGCCGCGCGCTCAGCGCGGGGGCCTAGCGGCGGGGGTCAATCGCCACAGCAGATAGCGGGATGTGCGCCCGATACGCTTCACCCTAGCTCCGAGCCGCCGCTCCTTCTCGGCGTACGAGCTCGGCACGAGCGCGTACTCGGCGCGTCCGTTCGCGCAGCTCAAGACCTCCTGCAAGTCGGTTCGTTGCGTGAAGTAGCCCTGGTGTTCGGAGTTGTAGAAGAACGCGGGGTTTCGGTCCACCGAGACGAAGCGCGCCCCCGGCGACAGCCGACTTCTCAGCAGGCCTGCAGTGATCAGGACGTCTTTATCCGCGTGGTAAAATCCACGATGCTCGCCGCGCTTCGTCTCCGAAAAGAGCACGCTGTAGGCGTTCCAACCGTGGAGCGCGATCAGTGCCAGCAGCAGCGCGACGTTGCAGAAGCGTTGCGCTGGCAGACCCTCCATCAACCGGGCCATGCCTCGACCCGCTAGCAGGCTGATCGGTACCACCGCGGGGAGCTGATAGTAGACGTGAGTTTCGTTGCCCTTGAGCACCGCCGCGACGAAGCAGCCGAAGCCCAGCAGCCAGACGCCGTAGAGACGCGTACGCCGCTCGCTCAGACCAGCACCGAGCCCTAGCAGCGCCAGCGTGAGCGCACCCCAACCAGCGACGCTCGAGACGACGCGCTCGCTCAGCGTGCGCCAGGGGCTGGCTGAACTGAACAGAGCCCAGCTCGAGAACTTGCTCTCTGCCCGGTCCCCCCATACCCCGAAGGTCCAAGGGAAGCGATGTGCATACCAATACCACGCGGAACCGAACGCAAGCACGGTCGCTCCCCACACCCAGAGGCGCCACTCGCGCGGTGCGCGTCGCACGCCGAAGGCGGATAGTACGAGATAGAGCGCCGGCAAGCCCATGAACAGATTTGGGGCCTTGATCATCAGCATCCCGCCGCCCCACAGCGCGCTCAGGCCTAGTTGGACGTCGGGGTGGTGCCTCCACTTCTTGGGCTCGTGCCGCGGGGCGTCGCGGGACGCTAGCCAGCGCTCCAGGTGATACAAGAACGCGACACCAAAACAGAGCGCGGGGCCGTCGGGCTGCGGC
>JAGQIY010001524.1 GCA_020430865.1 Myxococcales bacterium | reverse complement strand
TCCCGAACGCTTGGGTCATCGTCGTTTGTTTAAGGCCACTCATAATTAAAAATAAAATAAATTATTGTAATGGCCGAAGAGGATCTCACTAAACCCGATCGCATCCCTCCAGCGTCGAAGTGGGAGACAATCACCAAAATGACTTACGAACGCGACGGCATTCGACACGTGGATGATTTTCAGGTGATGCTATTCGACGGTCTGATACGAACAAATATGATAATGTGCTATTTCGATGATCGTCGCGATGATAAGGTGCGTTTGTTTAGTACACAGCCGTTGCTAGATGCCGGCGCTATGCAAATTCGTAGCATCAACACAGTGCACACAGAATTCAAGTGTGATAAAAAGGATTGTCGCGATTATGAAAGCAATCAGGGGTTGTTCTATCTGCCTGAGATTACGATGCACAAAGACAAGGCATGGGTATGAAGAAGTGAGATCGCTAAAAAAGAACGATTTCTGGCTGTGGAAAGCTGAGGATGATATCTTTCGTGCATTGAGTGTGCTGCGTGACGAATATAAGAACACACCCTGGGAAATTTACGTGATGATCGGTTTTTATTTGACCATTGCGCGTGTACTGAATAAACCACATCTCACCTTTCACGAGTGTGTGGAGTTGACAAAGAAGGGGCCGAACAAGGGTGTGGTGTATGCGAGTGAAAATAACAATAAAAAACGTAAACTCTAATTTCCAACAACTTCGCTTATTTTTCGCTTCTTGTTTTGCGTGAGCTGCAAGTCGAACGGAAAGTCTTTTCGAACTGCTTCATCTGGAGTGAGTCCGTCGTAGAGATTGCGTTTATAGAGGTCGGCGCACTCGGCAAGCACGCGCACGTCTGGTTCGCTCTCTTCCTCTTGGTAATTCCGCTTTTTCCACGCACTGTAAAGTTCACCGAGGATGTCGCGATAAGAAGTGTCGAATGAAACGCCGTGTTGATTGTTAGAGGTGAAGTAGATGCGGTAGTTGGTGGCCAAGAGCTCAGTGTAGTGGTCAAAAGGTTTAACGCGAGTTGCCTGCTTGATCTTGCGCGACTTTTTTTCCTTGATGTAGTGCGGCGAGTGCGTATCGGCCGCCAGTTCGCCCATTACACCCACCCAATCCTCGCAGTCGATTACCTCTAAGCGTCCCTCAGACAGTGCACGCGGACAGAGCAGAGAGCCGCGGTCAACGGGCGAGGGGCGAGCGGAGATCCAAGAAGGCAGAAAGTCGTTGCAGCCCATGGCCATCGACGAGAGGTACAGGAAGAGGCCCACAAACACCAGACGATCGAGGGCGATAGAGTGTGCCGCCAAGTCCAACTCAGAGTCAGCATTCGGATACGTGCGCACAATATCTTCGAGGGTTGTTTGCCACTCTTCGATGCTCTCCGGCTTCTCTTCACACAACCAGCGCCACACATCGAGAGACATGAACGCCGTAGTCTGTAGTCTCTGTAAATAGTGTTCGATAGTTGGGACGTAAGTGATCATGGCACGCGTGTAAGTGGAAAGTGGCTGAATCGGATGGAATTGTTGATCGGCGGAGAGTTGCAGCGGAGGCAGTTGCAGATCTTCTCGGCACCTGACCGCGCGAGCCTTGTCTTCTTCTTTCAGCGCTTTCAAATGTACTAGGTGCATCTCTTTCTGCTTCTGTGCGTCGTAGTCGAAGTGCAGGGCCGCGCGACGAGCTCTTTCCGCGTCAGGGGTTACGGGGAAAATCAAGCGCATCTGGGAAAGCACTTCAGCCCGGTTCTCCTCGTCAGCATACTCAGCATCGTCAAATTCATCGGGTGCATCGGCTATACGACAGCGGTACCCAACGCGCAAGAGGAGGGCGATGAAGAAAGTACAACGAGAGGAATATTGCAGACAGCGGTAGTAGGAGCCCAGGGCGTAGTTGAGCGCAAAGGGGTCGTTGTTACGGTCGGGCTCGTACTCGCGGCCCTCGAAACGCGCTCGTCGCAACTCAATGTCATGCACGGCCTCCACGGCATAGGTGAGCGCACGTTGGAAGCGCACTCGATTGACCAGGTGCTCGGCAACGTACTCGGCTGGCTCCTGCTGCCACACCGCGCGCCACTTGGCATTTTTCCCGACCAGAGCAAATGGACTGTCGATCACCATGCCCTCCAAGTCCAACAGTAGCGTCGAACAGTTGCGCACTCTACTGATCGCCTGATAAAGTTGCAGGAGGGAGAGGTGTGTCATTCCGATACCATCCACAGCAATGTAATCAAAGTATCTAACGTTGTCGCCGAAAGTGAGATCGAGACCAGCCGAGGCGACGGTGGTGTAGAGCAGAAGACGTGCTTGTGCGCTCTGGATGTCAGTCGGTATCATGTCCCAGCGTTCGGGTCGTTGGTCGCTGCTCAACTCCATGATGTGACGCGCCTCCACCACTTCCCCGTACATCTCCCGCAGAGTCTTCAGCTCCTTCAGCGACGCACAGAAGATCGCCACTTTCGCTCCTTCCTCCAGATAGTTCTTCACCGTCTGCCTCATGTGCGCGCGCTCCTTGAACATCTGCACTTGTCTCTGCTGCTCTCTCACCATGCTGAACGAAGCGTGATATCGAAATATTCTGCACGACGATCAGCAGTACAAGAAAAAAGTGATAGAGCACAGAAATAACACAGACGTGAGTAATAATAGACGTCGGTTGTATTATGAATTGATTGACAAGAGTGGCTAAGATCGCCGCCCACTCGTACGTGTATAAACCAAGAAAATGCATTTTGTTTTACCTGATTCCGCGCGTCCGATCGCCCTCCAGCACGTAATGAGCAATGGCATTCTGAAGTCGGTGAATCATGAGCTCCGTGTGCAGAGAGTCGAGGTTGGCATCCACAAGTAGCACCTGCTTAACGTACGGCATGGGCAGCAAGCGAGCGAGGGCAGGCTCAAAGAAGCGCGGTTTCAGTACCTTTATTTCCAGTAGGTCCTCGTTGAATGTGGTAACTACTTCGTCGAATATGAGCAAGTAACGTTTGGCTGGATCGATCGCCGCGTATTTGTGCAGTGAGTGCGCCGTGGTGATGTGGATGCGACAGGGGAAGTTGTTGCCGCCGCCGCGCTCCTCCCAGTGCGATATGCTGTGGTGCACGAAACGTAATTGCATCGCTCCGTACGCTTGGTGATTGACGGAACGGCGCGGAGTAATGTAAATGGCACAATTCGCCTCGTTCGCATTCAACCAATCGTCGATTTTCTGGTACACGCACGTCGTTTTCCCAGCGCCCGTGTCACCCTTGATTTCCGTGAACCACAACTCATCTTCCTCAGTGTTATTCAGGCGCACAACACTCGCATCGAAACGCTCACCTTCCCACTCTTCGTCCACACCAAGTACGCGCACGTTCGAGTAGTGTTGAGGGAAGCGCGGCGAGTAGCGGGCCTCTGTTGAGCGGCGATACAGCTCGTACTCTTTGGTCTCATTGTTCCATCGCATAGCCCCCGACGAGCCCAGTGCCCTCGTGCTGTACGTAATCTGGCGAATATCGAACGAGTACGCCCTTAACTCCTCGACTACCTCCTCTCCCTCGATGGGCTCGTGATCGACAGATTCCTCTTCAACTACTTCGGGTCGCTCTTCCTCTTCACTGTCACTGCTGCTGTCTTCTTCGGGTGGCTGGAGGTAGCGAATGATTTTGTATTTGTTTTTGTAGCGCTTGACGGAGACGCGCTTGAACCCGGGCATGTAAAAAACAAAATGAGTGTTGTCGAACCAGCAGTTGCCCGCGTGAAGTAATTGGTCGGACGCAATGGCCTTTTGCACTACACTCAGAGGCCAGTGGTGACGCGCGGAATCAAACACACTCGCCTCCATTCCTTCTGCGGTGGGATTCACGGCTTTTACTCTCGCGGTGGGTGGGCGTATGGGCTCGTACTGCAGCAACGGTAAGCTCTTTAGTGCGTGGAATTGCATGTGGTGAATGTTGAACGAGTAGTCGCGGAGAGCCGAACGAAAAAGCTCCCATTGATTGCACGTGAGCAGGAGAAAGGGCAACACCCAAAACTCTTCGTCACTAACGCGCACGTACTGCACCTCTTCTTCCTCGGCTGTGAAAAAAGGCTTCCAGAAAGTGGTATAGAAGCGTTCGAATGCGAGTTGGACGCGCCCGTGATCGAGAGGTTTGGTGCCTTTTTTCGTCACTTTAATCGGCGCCCACTCGAAAAAACGGTCGTTCAGCACAATGCGCGCGTCACCAAGGCTACGGTATGCTTCGTACTGCTCCTCCGTCAACCACCACTGTCCGTAAGAGCCTTTGCCGAACAACGAGGGCGAGGAAATGTTACCAGTCGAGGTGGCGCGCGGTAAAATTCGCAAAACACGTTCTACCGACGGCGCGTTGATTTCGTACGTGGGCATCGGCTCGTACTCGTCGCGCTGGTAAAAGTTGCCTATGTTCTCTGCGTCACGCGCCTCACCCGTCAAAATATTCACTAAGCCACGTCTTGAATGCCACGTACCATCATCGAAGAGTACGTAGGAGGAAGAGGCGTAAAGAACGTGTGCGCGCTCGTGATCAAAAAATTCGTACCGTTTTGGCTCGAGGCGCAGTGGCGGCAAGTTTAGTATTGCGAGCGTGCGCCTAAAGTTCATAATCTGTGCACGCGATGGAAAGATAGAAGGCATAATGTTGCGTGTCATCAAGATCGTAGGGTTCTTAGAGTGACGCCCAACCGAGATAAGGCCGCGCGTTAAAAATGGATTCACCCATTTGCGCGCCAAAACGAAACCACCTTCCGCCTCACGCGCGCTCTCTTCAATTTGACGCCATTGCCGCCAATTCACCATCACACGAGGAAACAGTATGTACTGATCGGAAAATACAAAGTAACTTTCCAAGGTTTTCTCTTTAAAGTGTCGCACAAAGCAACAAATGCTCTTCAGAAATTCTTGAACGCGCGCAATATTCTCTTCGTCGTCCGCCTCGAAATCCTCGAAGTAAAACAAAAGGCGCACAAAATCCGCCTCTTCCGCGTCTTCCTCTACTTGCCAGTGTTCTGTATTCTCTAGTTCGAATAAACGCTTCCTTGTTTCGTCCGTATAGTGTGACGCTCCGTAGACTAGAGATATAAACTGATCGTCGCGCCATGGTTTGTAGATCGTGACCCGTTCGCCTACGGATCTAGACGCGTATTTACCGACACGGTCCCACTTATCACTGTAATTGCGATTCATTTTTATATTTTAAATAATTGAACAAGGGAGGGTTCATTACGAGCACTAAGCAGTGATAAGTCCTGTGCGTTTTGCTGTATTTTTCATCTTATTCCAACATTGCATTGTATATAATGATCATGTATTAAGTGTAAGTTCGAGATGTATATTTTATACTATGCCCCGAGATTTTTCTGACAAAACACAAGGCAAGAGGTGAAAAAAAGCACGAAAATAGCGAAAATCGAGGGGGTATAGTAAGAAATATATATATATACTCTTTTTTTTTTCCTA
>JAGQIY010001131.1 GCA_020430865.1 Myxococcales bacterium | reverse complement strand
TGCGGAAGCAGAAGCGTAGTCTGCTCGCGTTCCTGACTGACACGCTCAAGGCTCAACTACGCCGCAAGCCGCATCCGTCGCTCTTGCCCGCCCGAGCATGATCGCGACTTGGTCCGTGAACGGTTACGGTGTTGTGAGCCCCTGACGTGGCGACGGCGGGACTCCCTGGCTGATCGGTGCGAACACACGCGAGGCATCTCGCCTACAGACAACTCTGAATGTTGGCGCGTGGCCCTCCTCGACTCGGACGTCTAGGAGTACGTCGTGACTTGCAAACGGCCCTGCAACTTGGGGCGCGGGAATGTCGCCATCCAGGAACCAGCGCTCGTTGAGGAGCCACGGAGTTTCCGTGCCGAATGGTCGCGCCGGAGTTGTTCCGCGAGGCAGTTGACGCAGTAGGACATCGGCTTGCCGAGTGCGCAACGAGTACGTCAACGTGAAGCCTCGGCTCATCGCAGCCTCGAGTTTCGGAGCAAGCTCGGTTTTGGCCCCTTCTCTAGCTACGTCGCTGGCGTGGTCGTCGAGCAGGCCAAGCGAGAGGAGACTGAAGGCCCCGGTGAGGAAGTTGTCGGGTTTGGGGGAGAACACTCCACGCGGGCGCCCGTCAGCATGCGGTCGGAGTCGAGGAGTGAACCAAACCGTGGCTATCTGCGACGTGGGTTCGTAGGCAAAGGCAAACGTACCGCCAACGCAAACGGAAGCCTGAAAGTAGACGTACTGCTTCAGGCGGAATCCAGACTGAGTTCGGTCGACCCATTTCCAACCGGAACCGCCAAGGTGCAAGGTAACCAGCGAACCCATACGGCTCGCGTAGCATTGCGTGATCCACCAGCGACCCGTGACGGGTCGGTTCCCATCACCAACGCCGCCGGTCGGAGCTTCATCTCGAAGCGGCACGAACGTGTCTTGCAACCGATCGCAGAATCGATCGGCGACCAGGTCCGCCAGGAACCGGGTGACATCGGCGTGCGTCGCCGCGGATTCGACCGGGGGTGGGGGTAGTTCTTGCTGGGGCCTGGGTGGCGGCGGAGCACCGCAGCTCAACAGCATCGCAGGGCAGAGGAGGGCGAGATGGCGCACCACATCGCAAGGATGCACCGGATTGCCGCGCGTTTCCTAGTCGCACTGCAGCGCCGTTTGCGCGAGTGGTCCTGCACGCGACGAACCTGCTAGCTTTCCAGCTCGGCGCGCTAGCAGCGCCGCGATCTTTGACTCACCCAACAACAGCGAGTGGACCGACGTACCACTACTGCACGAGCACGCGCTCGTGCCCACGAGGTGACTCATGGGACGTCGGAACACAGGGTCGGTGACGTACCTCGCCAGCCGAGACAAGTGGCAGGTGAGGGTCACAGATCCAACCACACGGAAACGCAAGTCAGTTACCGTCGATACGGAGGACGAGGCGAACGCGATACTCGAGGAGGTTCGAGTTCGATTCAGAAGCATTCCAAAGCAGCTCGGCGGCATGACACTGGGGAAGTACATCCCGAGATGGCTTGCCGAGCACGAAGGTGACTACGCTAGGTCGAGCTGGAGAGGCACCTGCTTTCGTCTCCGAAGACACGTGCTCGGAGACGTGATTGCCCAGCAGGACCTTGGAGAGCTCGATGCTCCATCGCTGCACCGCCTGATCAACCAGCGGCTCAAGTCCCAGCTCTCCTGGAACACGAGGCGCAACCTGCGATCGGATCTGAGCGCGGTGTTCAGGTCGGCCATCAAAGAGGGCCTGCTCCGAGGCAACCCGATCCGAGATGTCGACGTTGAGGGCCGCACGCAGACACGTTTCTACAAGTTCAACGAGCGGGATCTGTTGCTGCTGTTCAACAGCTCAAAGGTGCCAAGGTACCGCAGGCTCAAGTACCAGGTGGTTTTCTATCTGGGACAGAGAGCCGATGATGTCTGGGGACTGAAGCTCGAGGACATCGACCTCGAGGGCGCGCAGGTGACCATCTGGTGCTCGAAGCAGCAGGCGCAGATCACCTATCCGCTCCTGCCTCCGGCCGTCGACGCGATTGCCGCGTGGAAGAAGCACCTGCGACAACGCAGCAGGAACCCGCTTGGGCTTCTCTTCCCATCCAAGCAGACCGGTCTCAGACGCAAGTCGGACTCGGGGAACCCCATCAGGCAGCTTCGTGCGGACTGCAAGGTGCTGGGCATCAAGCCCGCACCGAACACGCGCATTACCTGGCACTCATGGCGCGGCTCGCTCTCAACGGCGCTCCAGTCTGGCCTACTCGGCGAACGCTGGACGGCCGAAGAGGCAGCACGCATCCTCGGTCACAGGTCGGTGCAGACGACGCGGCGCCACTACACCGAACACGAGTACGTCTACCCAGCCGCCCACATGGCGGAGAAGGCGCGCGCTGTCTCAGCCCCCGCTCTCAAGCCCATTGCGAGAGGCAGCAAGGTGGCCAGGTAGAACAGGAGCCTGGCTCGGAGTAACGGCAACAATCGGCAACAGCGGGGCCAAGCAAGGGGTCCCCGATCACCAAACCCCTTGTTTTTCGGCACAGCAGTCGTGCCTTCTGCGCGAACCCGATCGTGTAGAGAGCGACAAAGAGTGACCGATTAGATGCGAATTTTCGGGTGTCGACCGTCAAGCGCTCTGCGTATGGGGTCTTGGTTTCCCCGGCCAGCAGTCATCCGATCCACAGCACATCGTTGGGTTGTCGTCGTGGACCCGCAGCTTCGGTTCATCGGGGCCGATGATCACCGTACGCGCGTGGTTCCAAGATCATCCGTGTGTCGCTGCCCCTTGCGCCGCAGCGGAATCGCTGCCGACCGGTTCTTGACCACCGCTTGGGGGCGTGTGTTGCTCCTTTCGGTAGACGAAGGCGTAGACGGTCGGCAGGACGAACAAGGTCAAGAACGTCGCGCTTACGAGGCCGCCGATGACCACGGTCGCCAGCGGCCGCTGCACCTCTGCGCCCGCGCTGGACGAGAGCGCCATGGGGATGAAGCCCAGCGCCGCGACGGTCGCTGTCATTACGACAGCGCGCAGTCGAGCCTCGGCGCCCTCGCGCGCCGCGTCGAGCGGGGACCTTCCTTGTTCCCGCAACTTTTTGATGGTCGTCAGGAGCACCACGCCGTTGAGCACCGCCACGCCGAACAGCGCGATGAAACCGATCGCCGCGCTGATCGAGAACGGCATCCCCCGCAAGGCCAACAGGAACACGCCGCCTACGGCTGCGAAGGGCACGTTGAGGTAGATGAGCAGCGCAGGCTTGAGCTGCCCGAACGCCATGTAGAGCAGGATGAAGATGAGGCCGAGCGCGACAGGCACCGCCACTGCGAGCCGCTCGGACGCGGCGCTGAGGTTCTCAAACTGTCCACCCCATTGCACGACGTAGCCCGGCGGCATCTGCACCTGGTCGTGCACGCGCGTTTGCGCTTCGCTCACAAAGGAAGCGAGGTCACGACCCCGCACGTTGGCTTCCACGTTCGTGCGGCGACGAACCGCCTCACGGCTTACGCTCGCAGGCGAGTCCACGATCTGAATGCTCGCGATCTGCCCCAGCGGCACCAGTGGGCCGGTCTGACCGCTCACCGGAAGGTTCCGCACCTGGTCGATGTCGTCGCGCAGGCCTGAAGGCACGCGCACCTGAAGTCTGAAGCGACGCTCTCCCTCGTAGACCTCGCCGACGTTCCGACCGCCAAGCGCCTCGATGGCTTCGAGCGCATCACGCACCGAGATCCCGTAGCGCGATGCAACGGCCCGATGGACCGTCACCTCAAGGGTCGGGAGCCCTGCGAGTTGCTCTCCCCGCACGTCGGACGCGCCGGGGATGCCGCGGACGACGCCTTGTACCTGCAAGCTGAGTCGCTCGAGCGTCGCTAGATCGTCGCCATAGATCGTGATCGCGACGTCGGAGCGCGTGCCGCTGATCAGCTCGGCCATGCGCAGCTCGATGGGCTGCGAGAACGAGAAGCCGAGCCCCGGCAGCGCTTCAGCGAAGCGCGCGGACATCCGCTGAATCAGCTCCTCGCGCGTGTGTGCCGTCGTCCACTGATCCTGGGGTTTGAGGGCAACGATGCAATCCGACAGCTCGACGCCCATCGGGTCTGTGGCGATCTCAGCGCGCCCCGTCTTCGAGACCACGGTCACCACCTCGGGAAACTCGCGGATGACCCGCTCGAAACGCGTCGAGCTCTGCACGCTCTCCTCCAGGGAGACACTCGGCAGCCGGAGGATCTGAATCGCCATGGCCCCTTCATCCAGGCGCGGCACGAACTCCGCACCCATGCGCGAGGCAACGACGCCACTCACCGCGAGCAGGACAAGCGAAACGGCGATGACTCTTTTCGGCGCCGTCAACAGCGGGCCGAGGAGTCGGGGGTACACCCGGTGGAGAAGCCGCACGATGAACGGCTCCTTCTCTTCGGTGTGTTGGCGCAGAAACGTGGCCACCAGCACCGGGACGAAGGTGAGCGATGCTACGAATGCGCCGAGCAACGCGAACAGCACCGTGATGGCCATCGGCCTGAACATCTTTCCTTCGACTCCCGCGAGCGTGAGGATGGGGATGTAAACGATGACGATAATGGCCTCTCCGAATGTTGCGGCCTTTCGCACGTCAAGGGTGGAGTTGAGGACCACGTTGGCGGCTTCCTGGTAGGACATCGGACGTTGCCGTCCGCGAGCGGCCGCAGCGAGGTGAACGACCGCGTTCTCCACGACGATAATCGAGCCGTCAACGACGATACCGAAGTCGATAGCGCCGAGACTCATCAGGTTACCCGACAGCCCGAGTGCCTTCATCGCGGTGAAGGCCACCAACATCGCGAATGGGATGGCGGCGGCGACGATGAACCCGCCGCGGATGCTGCCAAGGAGCAAAAACAGCACCGCGATGACAAACAGCGCACCCTCGGCGAGGTTCTTCGCCACGGTGTGAATGGTGCGGTTCACGAGCTCGGCCCGGTCATAGAAGACGTCGATGCGCACACCCGGCGGCAGCGAGGGCGCTATCTGAGCGATCTTCGCCTTCACGTTCTCGACGACCTCTCGGCCATTGGCTCCGACGAGCATCATCACGATGCCCGTCACTACCTCGCCGCGGCCATCCCTTGTCACTGCGCCCTGACGTATCATCGGCGCCAAGTGGACGCGGGCGACGTCGCGCACACGCACGGGCACGCCATCCTCGCGCGTCTCGATCAGCACGTCGCCGATCTCGTCGAGGCTCTGGATGCGCCCCTCGCCCCGCACCAGGAGCTGCTCGCCGGAACGAACGAGGTAGCCGCCCCCCGCCGTGGCATTGTTGCGTTCGATCGCCTCGAAGAGGTCGCTTAGCGAGACGTTCAGCGCGCGAAGGCGGTCCGGGAGTACTTCGACCTCGTAGGTCTTCAGCTCGCCGCCGAAGGAGTTGACCTCGACGACGCCGGGCACGGAGCGGAGCTCGTAGGCCACGAACCAGTCAAGCACGGACCGCAGCTCCATCGGTGTGTAGCACTTTTCGGTGTCGGGCTGACCGGCGGCGCACATGTTCTCGGCGCGCACCTCGAACTGCAGGATCTCGCCGAGACCGGTGCTGAGCGGACCGAGCTCCGGGGAGGCGCCGGCGGGGAGCCGTTCACGTGCCTGGACGAGTCGCTCGGAGATGAGCTGCCGCGCCCGGAGGAGGTCTGTTCCTTCCTCGAAGACGATCGTCACTGCCGAGAGCCCGAAGCGCGAGACGCTGCGGATCTCCTCGATGCCAGGGAGACCGCTCATCGAGGACTCGACGGGGAATGTGATGGTGCGTTCAACGTCGACGGGCCCAAGCGCTGGCACGTTCGTCAGGACCTGAACCTGGACGTTGGTGATGTCGGGGACGGCATCGATGGGCAGCTCTTGCACGCTCCGAACGCCCGCCGCCGCGACGATGGCGACGAAGGCGACGACGAGCAAACGCCACTTCAGGCAAAGTTCAAGAAGCTTCTTCATATTGTCCCTCAGTGCTCGTGGCCCTCAGAGAGCTCGCTGCTGCGCAGTGCGCTCTTCAGCGTGAAGGCACCGCTGACGGCGAAGCGCCCCCCCTGATCCAGGCCCGAGCGCACCTCGAAGAAGGCGCCTGCACGCCGCCCGAGCGCG
This sequence comes from Myxococcales bacterium, assembly GCA_020430865.1. Next base: position 10,677 of record JAGQIY010001131.1, on the reverse strand, counting down.
ACCGGCTGAGGGCGGAAGCTATTCGGTTCGTCGGCGGGAACGAACACCACCGTCTGGCCATCGAGGGTCGCAACGGCGTCGGCCGGGACAACGAGCACGCGTTCGTCTGCGCTTCCGCCAACCAGCTCGATGCTCCCGAAGAGACCGCTCCGGAGGCGGGAGTCCGGAGCCTGAAGCGTCACGCGAATAGGCAATGAGCGTGTAAGTTCGTCCAGGGCCGGCGCGATGTACGTGATGGTGCCATGCATCGTGACATCCGGAAACGCATGGAGGCGAACGATGACCGTCGAGTTCGGTTGAACACGAGCCAGCTCGAGTTCCGGGACGCTGCCACGAACCCAGACCTTCGTGGGGTCGGTGATGACGAACGCGGCCCGGTCCGGTGTCGCGGTTTCGCCGAGGGTCCCATGTACCGCGACCACCACCCCTTCTATGGGAGCCGTCAACTTAAGCTCACCCGCGCTTCCAGAGCCGAAGACAGAGAGCTGACGCCGCAAGCCCTTTACCTCGGCTCGTAGCTCACCTACCCGCGCTTCGGCATCGATTAGCGACCGCGCAGCTCCGATGCCTTCCGTCGAGAGCTGCTGCTGGCGCTGCAACGTAGACTTGGCGGCGGCGAGCCTCGCGCGAGCCTGGTCGAGCATCGAACGAGCCGTTGAAACGTCGCTGGACGCGACGACGGCGAGCAGCTGGTCACGGCGCACGTGATCGCCGAGCGCTACCGAGACGCGGGTGATGCGTCCAGGGACGAGTGGGCTGACGTGCGCTGTGCTGCTTGGCTCGAACTGCACCTCCGCTGGGATGGCGACGCCGCCCGTCAGTGCGCGACGCTCAGCGGCAGCGACACGAATGCCCGCGCGCTCAATCGCTTCAGCGGTGAAGTGTACCTCGTTGTCATGTTCGTCTTCACGATGCTCAGCAACTTCGGCGTGGCTGCCTTCCTCCGAGTGTCCATCGTTGTCGCCGCCACGGTCGCACGCGGAGGTTAGCAATACGAGTAGGACGTAAGTCAGATGCATGCGGTTCATGGGGTGCTCTCCCCCTGGTGGTCATCGCGCCAAAGTTCAACACCTACAACCCGCTCCAGTCCAGCCAAGGCGAGGAAGTAGTCCTGTTGCGCGCCGAGGGCGTCGCTCTGAATGCGTAGGAAACGTTCACGCCCCGTGGAGAGCGCGAGGATGTCGATCTCGCCGAGTTCGAACGACCGCTGCAGAAGCGTGAGGTTCTCCTCAAAGCGAGGGAGGATCTCGGTCCCATAGGCGCGCGTGCGGGCCGCGGCAGCTACAACCTCGCTGCGGGCTTCGGCGATCTGTCCGTCGAGCACGCGTAGTGCCGCATCCAGCTCGGCCTTTGCAATCGTGACATCCGCGCGTGCCATCGCGTGTTCTCCCTGGTTGCGTTGGAACGTGGGGATGGGGATCGAGACGACGCCCATCACAATATTGGACGGACCCTCTGCGATCGTACCTTCGTGTCGGTACTGCGCGCCAAGCGAAGGACGCGGCCAGGCCTTGCGGTCGGCGAGCGCCGACCGCGCCTCTGCCTCTTGTATCCGTGCGGCACTAGCTCGGAGACTCGGTAGGTACCTTCGAGCAATTGCGCTGAGGCGGTCGAGCGGAGGCGGGTCTCGGGGCCTGTCCAGGGCGCCGGACGGGTTCGGCGGCGTCGCGACGGGCCACCCGGACAGCTGCGCGAGGCGAAGTCGTGAGGCGAAGAAGGCTTGGCGAGCGGCCATAGCGACCTGCTTCGCTTGGGCCACCTCGGCCTGTGCCAGGCGAAGCGCGAGCGGGGCTGTCTCCCCCGCCGAGATCTGGCGTTGGACCACACGCAAAACCTCATGCTGAAAGGTTGCCACACGCTCGGCGAGCCGAGCGCGCTCCTTTTCAACCAGCGCTCGATGGAACGCGGCGTGTACGTCGCAATGGACCGCCCAGCGCATCTGCTCAATTTCGGCGTTGGTAAGGTCCCGAAGGGCGTCTGCGACGTCGAGCCGCAGGCCTCGCTCGCCCGCAATCTGGATCTGCTGCATCACAGTCACATCGACGTCAATGCCCGTACCAGAACGGCTGAAGCGCGGGCCAGCTGCGACAGACACCTCGGGGTTCGTGGGCGATAGGATCGACGCAGCGACGCGAGCGGCTTCGGCGCGTGAGCGCGTGCTTCGAGCAACGGTCAGGACCGGTGAGCGCTGATCAGCGAATGCTAGGATCCCGCCGAGCGAGACCTCGCTCTCGGCTGCGGGGTTGGGGACCGGATCGCTGCGTTCGAGGCGCCGGAGATCCGAACCAGGATCCGCGGGGTCGCGTAGATGGGGAGGTGGCGCCTCCCGAACTTCGGCCCCGCTCCGCACCGGCGAGGCGTGTGTGCACGCGCTGACCAGTACAGCGAACGCGACCGTCGACGCGATCTTACTATGAACGATAGTAGTTAAAGAAGAAGGTGTACCGTCTGATCGAGTCATTGAGTCCCTCAGCGCCAGAAGTAGATGAGTGCGTGCTCCGCGCTCGTGTGAAGCACATCGAGCGCGTCCGTGCCGGAGTGGTGCGGCAGGAGCAGCACGATGAGCAGGAGGCCCAACGCCACCGGGAAGGTCGATGGACCTCGGTGACCACGGGCTGGAGCGCGCTCCGAGAACGCAAGCAGCATTCCGATACGAAACTTGAGGACTTCCGTGTCCGGCGCGCCGAGCGCCACGATCTCACGAGCGGGTCGCGCCGCCCGCACGATCGCCTCCGCGAGGGGTAGCGGAGCCGCTCCCAGGATGACCGCCTCGCGATCGCAGTGGGCCTCGCGCGCGGCCTGCCATCTCGCAGCGTGTGGCTCAAGCAGGAACCGCCCGAACGGGTTCATGCTGAGCGCCAGGTGAATTAGCAGGTAGCGGAGCGGATCGAGCGCCCGGACATGTTCAGCCTCGTGCCCTAGTGCGCTTGCCAGCATCTCGTCGGAGAGCTGCGCAGCGAACGTGATCCCAACAAAGACTCGCGGCTTCAGCAACCCATGGGTACCGAGGGCGAAGCCATTGCGGTCGGTCACGACAACACGATCACGAAGGCCGGTGAGCATGGGGTCGCTCGAGATGATGCGAGCGAGACGTCCCAGGAGCGCGTCGTTTGAAGCGACTGGTGCTCCTTCTCGATGCCTCAGTATCACGCGGATGGACGAAGCAAGAATCGTGAGCGCTAGCACGAGGGCGAAGAATCCTGGCTCGAAACATAGTTCGGACGTGGCGTCATCGAACAGGCACGCGAGCCCGGACGTTCCGGTCTCTGCCTGATGCAGGCCTGCCGAGAGAAGCCAGGCGATGGGAAGCACACTTGACCCGGTCAGGAGCACGTAGCGAAGGGTGAGACCGCGAAGCGGCCCTCCCGCTTCGTCGCGCTCTAGGAGCACAAGACCCAGCTTCGCGAGCAACGCGAACCCGGGGAGCACGATGAGTACGACGAACGTCACACCAAACAGCGGGAAGGTCGCTTCGATCACCCGTCGAGCTCCTCTCGTCGCTTCTGGATAAGTGCTTCGAGGTCGTCGAGTTCACCGGCCGAGGCTTCGGAGACCTTCTCCGCGAGCATGGCCATCGCTTGGTGGCCACCGACCGCCGCGTCCAGTACCTCACGCGCCGTTGACTGCAGAAACTCCTCGCGCGTGAGCTTCGGAGAGTAGAGGTAGCGCTTGCCGTCGCGCTCGCGCTCAAGGATCCCCTTCTCGTAGAGCCGCGTCACGGTCGTCATCACCGTTGTGTAGGCGATGCTCCGCTGCTTCTGGAGGATGCCCAGCACGTCGCCAACCGCGAAGGACGAGAGACGCTTGCCCCAAACCATGTCCATGATAGTTGCCTCAAGGTCGTAAAGGCGGAGTCCAAGGCCCCTCTTCCCAAAGCGAAGGCGGAACGTCACGGCTGGCTTCTCTGGTGGCTTGGCATCTACTAACTGCTATAGTAGTTGCACGGTTTGCGGATGTCGAGCGCGACTTGTCCGCGGCCAGATCGGAGCCATGGAAACCACCGCCCCAACCGCGCCCTGCGGATGCCACACGGCCTGCGCTGCACCAGAACCCGGTCTCCGGCCGGAGTCGGTGCACCGCGCGCTGCGCCTCGAGTACCTCACCGTTGGCTGGAACGTCGTCGAAGGGATCGTCGCGGTGACCGCGGCTCTGCTCGTCGGCAGCGTGGCGATCCTCGGGTTCGGCATCGACAGCTTCGTGGAGTGCGCGTCGGCGCTCGTGATGATCTGGCGCCTGCGCGCACAGCGCGACCACCGGATGAGTGGCGAGCGGCTCGAGGCTATCGAGCACCGCGCGCGACGGCTCGTCGCGGGATCACTGTTCCTCCTCGGAGCGTACATCACGTTCGATGCTGGGCAGACCCTGTGGACCGGAGACAAGCCCTCGTTCAGCCCGGTCGGCGCCGCTCTCCTCGCGCTCTCGATCGCCGTGATGCTCTGGCTCGCGCGCGCGAAACGACGGCTTGCTTACCAGCTCGGGAGCGAAGCCCTCGAGGCCGACGCGTTCCAGACGACAGCGTGCTGGTGGCTGTCCGTCGCCGCCCTCGTCGGCGTGGGGCTCAACGGCTTGCTCGGCTGGTGGTGGGCCGACCCCGTCGCAGCGCTCGTCATCGCCACCCTCGTTGTGCGCGAAGGACGCGAGGCGTGGAACGGTAAGGCCTGCTGCTGACCTCGTTGGGGACCACCCTGCGATTGCAGTTGCTTCACAGATCGTCAGAGCCGCCATTGATGCTGCCCAAGATCGCCCGTGGAGTTGCTCCCCGGAAGCGATCTCTTCTAACCCACGGTTCGTCGTACCGGCTCCCCGTTGCGGCGGACCACGAAGGGATGGGGCGAAGAACTTGAGGTCGAGGGCTCTGTGGGACTCCCGGGACTGAGACCGCGCTCGCCTGTTCGCGATCCAAGGTTACCTTCCCCGCTCGCTGGAGCCGATCGAGCACGGCGACGACTGCCTCTCTGGGTAGCGTAGATGCCACAGCTAACGTCCGGATGGAGACTGGGCGTTGCGCTTCCTCCAGGATACGAAGCACCCGTCGACCGCTGTCTGTGAGCGGCGACTCGGGTGGGGGTGCTGAAGGCGATTCGAGCGGCTGCGGGGCCATGGGAGCCGGTGTGGGAGCCAGCGCGTAGTGTCCTGGCGTCGGGCTGACCACCCTGCCTTTGGCGCCAAGCGCCAAGAGCGTCTGGTAGGTGGTCGAATGGAGGAGGCCAGCTTCGTCCACCAGCTGCTTCCAGTGTTGGGGTTCGGAGCCCAGCGCTCCCAGCAGTCGATCTGCAGCAGTTGGCTGCGGCCTGCCTGCGGATTTATGCTCGCCCTTGCCCGGCGCTTTCCTGCCCTGAAACGGAGGCGGTGTGGCATTGCTCATCTGTGGAGCCTTGCGAGGCTTCTTGTGTGCCGACGATTTACGCCCGTTGACAGCGTTCACCTGCGAGGAGCGCGCGAGCTCGTCGTACCCTCTTGCTGGCGAACGGATTCGGCCGTCTGCCTTGAGTTCGTACAGGCTGATTTGAACCGACTTGGGTGAGCCTCCTACTTGCTTGGCTAGCGCCTTCCAGTGCTCGCTTCCCTCAAGGGCGTTCAGAATCTGGTACAGTCGCTCCTTGATGGTGCCGTTACGCTTGCCGTGAATCCCTGCGGAATGGACGGTTGAGCTGGGACGAGGCTGCGGAGCAACGGTGCGTCGGGGGCAGTCGGGGTCGACCTCCGCAGTCTGCTGGCCTCGCACCAACTCCGCGAACGCCGCTTGAGCCAGCCGATGCTCGGTCTCGAACTCCTCCAGACGCGCACGCACCTTTGCGATCTCGGCTTGCTGCTCCCGCAGAGCGACGCCCGCGTCTATGATCTTGTCCTGCCAGCTCATCTCCCGAATCCCGTCTGCTTGCGTCCACGACCCGGCGGAAGGCTATCACAGTACTCAGGCCGCTTGGAATCGTAGAGGGTCCGACCGGGTCCGACCTGACATGAACACTGCGACCCACGAACCGAGCCACCCGCCGTCGAAGAGCTGACGTCGCACTGGGACAGCGTCGTCATCATCAAAGCCCCGGGGCAACACTCCCGAAGAGGCTTCGTTGGCAGAGAGCGTTCCGCGCGCGGCGCGGCGAGGGTGTCATTCCAGCCGTCCTCAGCTGGGGTCTATTCGATGTCAACGACCGAGCTTCTGATGGCCGCGACCGGTTGGACCCTCGCGAAGCGGCCGCACTACACGCCGCCGGACCGGCTAGGCGAGGCAGCGCTCGTCCAACTCGCGCAGCCGGTCAATCGATTCCCCGACTACGTGCGGGAGCTGGTCCGCAGCCTGAAGCACACCGTGCCCTGGATGGGCCGGCAGCGCCTGGCGGATACGCTTGCTCGCGAAGGGCTCGTGCTGGCGGCTTCGACGGTCCGGAGGATGGCTCGCGAGATGCCACCGAAGATCGAAGAGCCCGACCCGAGTCACTCCGACGAAGCCGGCGACTCGCATCCGCTCGCCAACTCCACGCCGCCTGCCCCAAAGCGCAAGCTGCCTGAGGGCATTACCGCGCGGTACTTTGGTCACGTCTGGCACTGTGACTTGACCGTCGTCCCGACCGCTCTCGGGTTCTGGCTGCCGTGGTTTCCTTTCTGTGTCTGGCTCGGCTGGCCGTTTGCCTACTGGGTCGTCGGCGTGGTCGATCAGCACACCAGGACGCCGATCAAGCTGAAGGCCTTCAAGCAGCAGCCGAGTAGCCGCGATGTACGTCGCTTCCTGCAGTCTGCCGTCAAAGAGGCGGGGAAGGCTCCCAAGCACCTCATTACCGACCGCGGTGTCCAATTCCAGGCGGATTATCGAGCCTGGTGCAAGCGCTTTGACATCAAGCCCCGCTGGGGCGCCGTCGCGAGCCACAAGTCCATCGCCATCATCGAGCGTTTCTGGCGCAGCATGAAGGGGGAGTGCTGCGGGCGAGCCTTCATGCCGCTGCGCCTTCCGGCTGTCCAGGCCGAGCTCGACTGCTACGCGGCTTGGTTTCGGCTCCATCGTCCTCACCAGGCTTTGCAGGGTATCACGCCCGAGGAGCGGCGTGCGGACGAACTACCCAACGTCGTGAGGCTTGAGCCCAGGCCGAAGATGCCAATCCGTGGGGATCCGATCAGCGTCCGCCGCGTGGCGTCGGTCGAGCTCAGCGTCGAGCGCTTCGCTGGCAGAGAGCATCTGCCGGTGATCCATCTCGAGGCGGCTTGAACTGAGCAGCGTGCGAGTGATCGTGCTGAGGCGGAGGTGCGTCTGGTGATCGGCGTTTTGTCGCTGGATTCCGGTGTAGATGGATCTGCGGGGAGCGGGTCACGGGTGGCCATTCGGCCGGAGTGGCATATGTTGCCGTGCGGATACTGCAATGCGGCTTTCAAACCTTGCTGGACATGTACACCCGCCCCCGCTTGGTTGCTACACAGAATTCCGGGTCGGAGCTGTCTCAGGCTTCATTGACACGGGGGGTGCGTCTGGTGATCGGGGTTTCGTGGCTGGATTCCGGTCTCAGTGGATGAGGGGGAATGAGGTAGGCTGCCGGCCGGAGAGTCGGGGTCGAGCCATTTGCCGCGCGGATACGCCTACGTGGCTTTCAAACCTTGCTGGACGGTTACAGGGACTAGACTAGTTGGGCGCCCATATGACCTCGCCGTCCAGGACCACTTTTGCTCGCAACGGTCGAGCGAGCCCTCGAAGCACGTCCCAGAAGGGATGCGAGCGGTCGTCGAGGTCTACGCGGCCAGGAACGCGGATGACACCTCCCGAATAGTAGAAGTCCCACAACTGACCGCTGAGCTCAAGGTAGGCGTCACCATTGGTTTTCGTCGTCAGACCGGCGTCACTTGCGACGGCCTGCCACGTCGCCTTTGGGATCGGGTCTTCGGCCTCGATGTCTACCGTCAGCGACATGAGTCCCGCGCGCCGGGGATCCGCCGCTGGTGCCTCAAGACCCGTCGTGCGAGCCGGTCCTGGCGTGTCCTCAAGTGGGAAGAGCGCCGCTCGAAGTTGCTGTTGCAACTTCGACGGTGCACTAAATGGCTCTCGCTGAAACACGACTCGTGTCAGGCCGGAGGCAACCTCGCGTTGTTCCAACGAAAGCGACACTACCGCACCTCGATCGGACTCGGCCCGCTTGAATAGCTCCTCACTTATCCACATTATGTGGCCAATCCCTGCGACGTAACCGTTGTGATAAGTCACCCGACAGGCATTGTCGCTAATCTTCGCAACGGTTTCCCCAAAAGCGTTGGTCGTCGTCACAACAAGAGAAGTGTCCACACCGAGCTTTCGGAGTTCGTCTAGACTGGAGGTCATCTGAAGATGCTGAAAGTTTGAGTCGATGACCCTTCCAGACACAACGGCAGTTGTTGAAATCAGCCGTTGCACCAAGTTGTCAGTAAGGCTGGTGGCGGCAGTGAAGTCACGAGGATGATTTTCAATCCAGATGATCTGACCGCTCTCGTTCCCATGAATGGATACGCTTGAAATCTCTCCGTACAGCTCAATCTCTGAGTCTGGAGTTGCCCTCTTGCCAATGCGCTTGGCAACCTGAGCTAGGGCGGCGGGGCGGGCATCCTCGTCATCTACAGCGTACCTCTCCTCCAGCCAGCCCACTCCACCCATTGCGGCCGCCACCAAGGGCCAAACGGAGGCCGGACTGGCTTCATGACCTGCTACTACCTCAACACAGACAGACATTAGAACTCCGTGACACGAACCTCTACGTTTCGTTTGGTACCATACTTCTGCAGTTTGCTGATCTCGGCAGAAGTCGCATGCCCCTTCGGCACGCGGAGATCGAGAACACTCGAGTGGCTTCCGTTGTAGCCAGGCACACTTGCCCGTCGCTTGTCAATGTCCCGGACCCACTTTTTAGCTTGCTTGAGCCAGCCCTTGGCATTGGTCGTTTTGAGACTCACCCAGATGTTCCCTTTGAAGAAGTCGAACACCGGGAACGTGCCTCCCTTTGCCGCTCCCACCCGAACCCATCCCTTGTAGACGCTTCTGGTGAGGTAGTTCTCGATTATTAGCCCTCGAACAAAGCTACCGAACTTCCATACGTCTGCCCGGCTCGCGACACCCCGGAAGACTGGCTCTTATGCCGAATCCGGGCAGACTCATCGAGTTTCCGCGCGGCGCCTGACACGGTCCTCGCAGCTTGAGATCGCGTGACCGTCTCAAGAGCCGAGGATCATGCCAGGCGCCGGTTGGTTCATGCCGCAGCGCTGGTTGGTGCCGCCAGCCCCAAAGCGAGGAAGCGATCCGCTCCTTGAGCGGTGCGGACAGGGTTTGCGGTGATGAACTGCAGCTTGCGGAATAGGTATTGGTGGTCGCGGTAGCCTCGGCCGCGGCGGACGAGCGTCTCCCAATTGTTGTTGAGCGCCTCGAGGCGACCGGTGGGCGGCCGATGCTCTGCCAGCGCGACGATGCCATCGTAGTGGCCGCGTAAGGAGTCGTGGAGCTTTCGCATCGGAACGTTCGATTTCTTTTCTGTGCGGTAAAGTATGTGCTGAAGCGCTTTCCGCATGGTTGCGCCATCCGGGGCTTTGAGTGCCTCACGCAGTTCCTCGAGCACCTGGTAGGCGCGCATCAGTTTGTTGTTCAGGGCGAACAGCTTGTTGAGCTTGATTTGGTCTTCCTCGCCAAGTCGCTCCCACGGTCTCAGTACCAGCCAGCGTGTGCCCCGACCGATGGCGCGCAGCTCCGGTCCCGCACGGAAGAAAATCTGCCGCCTCAGCTCGGTAACAGCTTCGCCGGCGCGCTTCATGATGTGGAAAGGGTCGTGAACGATCGCCGCGTGAGCCAGTTGCTCGTCGCTGCGAATCGCCGCATGAAACGGCTTGTGCATGTCGCAGGCGAACAGCTTGATCTTGGACTTCTTTTCCGCCGTCAGTGTGTCGAGGAAACGTTTGACGTCCGCCTCGCTGCGACCGTAACCAATCCAGACAGGCTCCCCGGAGCGGAGGTTGCTCGCGATGGTGACGAACTTGTGCCCGCTCTTGTGGCGTCGTCCCAGCCACTTCTCATCGAGCCCCACCTCCTCGAGCGGGCTTTCGGGTCTGGTGGAGTGCCACCGCTCGAAGGCAGCGACCTCGGACCGGCGCACGGTCCGCCATGAGAGTCTGTACTTGACCGCGACATGCGTCAGCGGCATCGACAGCGCATCCAACGCCAGGTGGTGCTGTAAGCGCCGAGTTTGCCGTTGCTTCGGGTCGGCCCAGGCAAGTAGTTCCGTGGGGCAGCTGCCACATGCCTTGCACTTGACTCGCTCCGGCGCATACTCCAGAACCACGCGGTGCCCGATGGCCGGCAGCTCCTCCCAGCGGCGCACCTTCCCACGCTCGTGGAGCTTCGAACAGATCGCCAGGCAGTGGCTGCACCGAGCGGCCCAGCGGCGCTCAAGCTCGATCACAAGCACCGCGTCGGCCGGGACGTGGTTTCGAAGCGGGACGATGGCCCTCCCGTCCGCGCTTTCCCAGCGCCAGCTCCTCACCTTCCATCCTCGGTACCCAAGAATCTGCGTGATAAGATCTCGCTGCCGACCCATCGCTGGTCACCTCCCATTCCGTTGCAAGAACGAGAGATAGCCACCGCAATTCGGCGGCGTCGATGGGTCGGCGCTACCCCCTGAGAACCTGCGGGCCGGCGGCTAGCCCACGCTGATCAGGCTGCCCGGGTTTCGACGAAGAGCG
>JAGQIY010001130.1 GCA_020430865.1 Myxococcales bacterium | reverse complement strand
TGCGGCCCGGGGTCGATGGGAACCGGCGTATTCCACGTCGCAGCGTAGACCGGAGAGCCGTCTTGCTTGATCTCGAGGCCGTCGATGCGGGATTTGCCCTTCACCACGATGCTCACGCGGACCAGACGACTCTCGAGCGCCGTAGCGCGCTCCTGGGCCACCTGGGCGCGATCCACCTGGCCTGCGCGCCGAGCCAGCGTCGCTGCCTCGAGGAACTCCGCCCACGCGCTGGCGGTCAGTCCCTGCTGTTCGTGACAGTCCGCGAGGTTCAGCAGCGTGCCCAGCGCTGGATCGAGCTTGTTGCTGGCGGCGAACTTCGGACAGGCCTCTTCGTAGTTCTCTGCGTCCTTCAGCTTCTTGGCTTGCTGGAACAGCGCCTCGGCGGTCGCGCGGTCTTGTGCGGAGGTTTGAGCCTGCGCGAGGGGCGCAAAGCTCGAGGCAAGCAAGGTCGTGATGACCAACCACGTGGGTCGAACAGGGCGCATGTTGGCGCCAGTATATTCAGGACTTTTGCTCGGCGCCCAGCATGTGGGGAGGCTTTGTGCCGTGCTCGGGAGCCAGTCACACGGCGCGGTTCCAGCAGCTGAACACCTGGGGAGTACCCTCGCCTCGAGGGATTTCCGACTCCGCTGCGTCTGGTTTCTCCTCGAGGCAGGCGCGACCTGCCGTCGATTCTTGCTAAGCACGTGGGGTGACGACGCTCAGCCTCGGTCCCATCAGCGGCTGCATCGTGACTCGGCAGGCTCCCAGGGTGGCAGTGCCCGAGCGCCGTGCGAGCGACTGGATCGACGTGCGATGTCTCGAAGAGCAGAGAGCTGGTGTCTCCGAGCTGTCGGCTGAGCAACGAACGCTGGTGTCCGAGGCGTGGCTCAGGGTTGCGTTGCGGCTGCACCGAGGGGTGATCGATGGTTCCCGGCTCACTCTGGAGCTGATGTCGGTTGGAGCTCCCACGCGCCTCCTCGACCGCGCCGAGGCGCACTCCAGCGAGCTAACCGAAGTCGCTGCTCAGGCCTTCGCCGTCGCCTCCGTCCACGCCGGAACGGAGCTCGCTCCTGGTGGGCTGGAGCTGACGGACGCCTTGCGCGTCGACCCAGTCGCGCTGGTCGCGGGGGTGTTCTGCGAAGGATTTCTCGGGGGTGAGATCGTGCTTCACGTCCACGAGCTGTGGTGGGAAGCCGATCCGAGGCCGGAGATTCGCTCCGTCCTGGCGGTGATTCAAGTTGCCGCGAGGAATCAGCTCGCGCTGGCGCGTGACGTGGTCGCGTGGTTGCTCCAGGGCCCCGCGAGCGCTGCAGCTCCAGGGGGCAACGTGACCCTGCGAGGACTCGCGCCGAGCGAAGTTCGCTGGGACGGCCTGCCGCTGCTTCCGCCGGGCGCAAGCGACCCTCGGCTCGCCCAGCGCGCCCTCCTCACCCCCGACAAACTCGAGGGGTTGAAGACCGACTGGTTGCGTCGAGCGCTGAACGCCGCCGGTTCCGCCGAGTTCACCTCGAAACCCGAAGCGACTGCCTGAACACCCACGATGAGCTACCGAGCCCTGTTCTTCGACAACGACGGCGTGCTGGTCGACACCGAGGGTCTCTACTTCCAGGCCTCGCGTGAGGTGCTCGCCGAGCTCGGCATCGAGCTGAGTCACGCCCTGCACCTCGACATCAGCTTGCGCCAAGGCAAGAGCGTGTTCGAGCTGGCGCTTCGCGCCGGGGTCGCCGAGGCTGAGCTACCGGCGCTGCGCGCCAGGCGTGACGCGCGATACTCCGAGCTGCTGCAGGCCGGTGTGGCGCCGATTGGCGGCGTCCTGGAGACGCTCGGCGCGCTGCGGGAGCGCCATCGTCGAGATGCGCGGCGCATGGCCGTGGTGACCTCGTGTCTGCCAGAGCACTTCTGGCAGATTCACACGGACTCCAGCGTGGTCGACCACTTCGACCTGGTGTGGACACCGGACCGTTATGGCCCCCACAAGCCGCACCCCGAGCCGTATCTGACGGCTGCCGCCGAGCTGGGTGTCGCTCCGGGCGATGGCATCGCCGTCGAGGACTCTCCGCGAGGAGTCGCTTCCGCGCGGAGCGCTGGTATGTACGTGATCGGGATGCGCTCCGAGTTCGCCGGGGACGCCGTGGATCTCAGCCAGGCCGACGTGGTGCTAAATCACATTGGCGAGCTGGTGACTCACCTGGATTCGCTCTAGATCTACGAGATGCTGCGAGTCGACGCCTTCAGCGACGTGGTGTGCCCCTGGTGCTTCATCGGCAAGAAGAAGCTCGAGCTGGCGCTCGCGATGCGCCCCGACCTCGAAGTGCGCCTCGAGTTTCACCCCTTCTTGCTGCATCCCTACCTGCGGCCGGAAGGCGAGGACTTCGCCGCGTTCGTGATGCAGAAGTTCGGCACGCGACCGGACAAGCTGTTCAGCCGGGTGTTGAAGGTGGCGAGGGACGTCGGTCTGGAGTTTCGACCCGAGCTGATCCAGCGCATGCCGGACACGACCGCGGCTCACTGCTTGATCAGCTGGGCCGAACCGTCGCGCCGCGCGGGGCTGGTGATGGCACTGTTCGAGGCCTACTTCTGCGAGGGCCGGGACGTGGGGGATCCGCAAGTGCTGGCCAGCCTCGGTGAGCCTCATGGCCTCGATCCCGGACTGTCCTTGGAGCGCCTCACCGCCGGGATCGATCGGGAGCAGATCCGTGAGCAGGCGGCGGAGGCCGCCGATCGCGGGATCACCGGGGTGCCCTTCTTCTTGGTCAACGGCCGCTGGCCGGTGCCAGGCGCTCAAGAGCCAGAGACCCTGCTGCGGGTGCTGGACAAGGCGCGAGCGATGGCGGCTACCGAGCAGAGCTAGTCACCAGTCAGTTCCGCGTGGAGACGCGGGCCTTTGAAAAAGCTCAGCAACCCCGGGCCCGGCGGATCCCCTCACCCACTCGGACCCGGGGGCGCGTATCGGCGTCCGTTGCCGGTCGTCGGTCGCGCGTGCTGAAGAGACGACCCGCGCAGTTCCGGGAGCGACGCTGTAACCACCCAGCGGCATAGAGATCGGAATCTGGACTCGGATCGCACACGTCGAGTCCCGACACGCTCCCACGCCGGAAGTTTCGGTGAGGTTGCGCCGTGGTCTCGTCAGCTATTTGCTCAGTCGTGCCTCGATCGCGTCACACACCGTCTTCAACACCTGAATGCGCGCCCACTGTTTGCTCTCCGCGCTGACCAGGGTCCAGGGCGCGTGATCGGTGCTGGTCTGGCTGACCATGTCGTCCGCGGCAGACTCGTAGAGGTTCCACTTCTCGCGGTTCCGATAGTCCTCGGGGCCGATCTTGTGCTGCTTGTAGGGGATCTCCTCACGCTCCTTGAAGCGGCGGAGCTGTTCTTCTTGGCTGAGGTGGAGCCAGAACTTCACGAGTACGGTCCCGGACTCGCAGAGCTGCTCCTCGAAGTCGTTGATCTCGGCGTAGGCGCGTCGCCACTCGGCGCGCGTCGCAAAACCCTCGACTCGCTCGACCAGGACGCGTCCGTACCAGCTGCGGTCGTAGATGGTGAAGCGCCCAGGTCGCGGGATGTGGCGCCAGAAGCGCCACAGGTAGTGGTGGTCTCGCTCTTCCTGGCTCGGCGCCGAGATCGGGATCACGCGAAACTGCCTTGCGTCCAGGGCGCGGATCATGCGGCGTATCGCCCCACCTTTCCCTGCGGCATCCCAGCCTTCGAGGACGATCACGACGGAGACGTTCTTCTTCTTCACCTTTCGGCTCAGCTTGTTCAGCCTGCCCTGGAGCCGCTCCAGCTCGTGGTCGTAGTGAGACTTCTCGATGTCCTTCGTGAGGTCGACCCGGTCCAGGATGGTCAAGGGGTCGGCGACGTTGGGATCCGGAGGCGTGGACTTCGTGCGCTCACCGTGGGTCGCCAGATGCTCGCGGATGCGCTCGAGGATGTGTTCGCCCATCGTTACCGCGCGGTACCTGGAGTCGGTGCCTTCGATGATCGTCCAGGGAGCCTCACCACTGCTGGTGTCGCGCAGGGCGCGCTCGCTGATCGCCCTGAAGTCGTCGTAGTGCTTGAAGTGCTTCCAGTCCTGCTTGCTCACGCGCCAGGAGGTCTCTGGGTTGCTCTCCAGCTTCTTCAGCCGTCGCTTTTGCTCCTTCTTCGAGAGATGGAACCAGAGCTTGATGATCAGCGCGCCGTCATCGGCGAGCATGCGCTCGAAGTTGCGGACGTGGGCGAGCTGCCTGGCCAGGTCCTCGTCGTTCGCGTCACCGATCACGCGGGAGATGATCGGCATGGTATACCAGTTGCCGATGTAGATGCCGATCTTTCCGCGCGGAGGCGTTTTCATCCAGTAGCGCCAGTAGCGGGGTCGCTCGGCTTCTTCCTGAGCGGGTGCGTCGAAGGCGTGCGTCTCGAGGAAGCGCGCATCGAACCACTCGTTGAGCAGGTTCGCCGTCTCGCCCTTGCCTGCGCCGTCGACGCCGGCAAACACGAGCAGCACGCGCACGTGGTCCACCTCGCGCAGCTCGCGCTGCAGTTCCAGCAGCTCCTGGCGCAGCGCCGGCACGCTCTTGCGGTAGACCTTCCTCGAGACGCTGCGGCCGAGCTCGGCGGTCTCGAACATGGCGGTGCTGGACATGGATGCGCTCATGGCTGTGGCCGCTCCCGAGTCTGGT
>JAGQIY010001129.1 GCA_020430865.1 Myxococcales bacterium | reverse complement strand
GCGGCAATATAGTGCCCGAACTCGTGGGCCAGCAGGATCGCCATCAGCGGCACCGCATAGATCCACGCCGCGCCCAGCGCTCGTGGCAGCGAGTCGATCCTGAAGTGGGCGCTGGCGTAGCTGCTGCCGACGAAGAACACGCTGGCCAGCGTCGCGAAGAACAGCAAGACGTTGGTGCGCGGGTTGGGAGCGAAGGGCGGCGGTTGCGAGGGTCGGGAATGCGGCGCTCCGTACTCCTCCTCGCTCCAGGCGCCAGGTCGCGCCTCGACCTGGGGCGCGACGAAGCCCTCGGGCGGTCTGGGGAAGCTGCCTGGAGGCGCGTAGGAGTCGCTGCTCATCAGCCCAGGTTCTCCCGTAGCTTGAGGCTGAGTCGCTCGAGCTGCGGCGCCAGCTCGGCGTCGAGGACGCCAATCTCGGTGTCCAGGCGCAGACTGCCCCGCCCCCGAGCGACGTCGGGCTGGACCCGCACTGCGTCCGCCGGCAGGCCGAGTGTCTCGCGGGTGGCCTCGAGCACTCGGGCGTCTTCCGGGTGTGCGTGGATCGTGACCTGACGCGCGCCTCCGGTCTCGCGCAGCGCGGTGCGCGCGAGCTCCGTGATGCGCTCTGGCAGACTGGCCAGCTCGGCCCCGATCAGCCGCTCGGCGAGGAGTCGCGCCAGGGCGATGGTACGGTCCAGATGGCGCTCGTCGAGCGTCTTCTCCAGCGCGGCGAGCTTCAGCGCGTGGGCCGCCACGCTGGCGGCGCCGTTCGCTCTTCCTTCAGCTTCTGCGATCAGGCGCACGCCGCTGGCTGCGCGCTCGGCCTGACCCAGGATGGCGCGCGCTTCACTCTCCGCGCGGGCGACGATATCTCGGGCGCGCGCCTCGGCCTCGAGCTCTGGCCGCAGCACCAGTCTCGCTCTGCGCGGAGGCGGCTCCGGCCTCACGCCCAAGGGCGCGAGGTTGGCCGGCAACATTTCCCGGGGGATACGACGAGCGCGAGTGACTTTCACACCAGTCTCCGAGAGTCCAGGCTGCGTATCAGCGCCCCCAGCTCGGGCGCCAGGGCCGCCGCGCGGGTCTGACGATCGTCCTTTGCAAGTTGACCGGCGAGGGCACGGGTGCGGGCGCTGGGTGCAGGCAGCCCATCGAGCAGGCCCTTTCCCCGCCTGCCCACCAGGTATGCCGCCGCCACGAAGCCCCGTTGAAAGCCGTCGTTCTCGGGTCCCACTACGCGACTCCCCGCTCGCGCGCCGACTTGATTTCGCGGGTCAAGCGCCGACCTCTGCGACGTAGCCGCTGTCTTCCTGACGCACCAACCCGTCGTCGATCAACTTGATCAAGTGCGCCTCGAGGCTCAGCTTCGCGAGGCCCCAGATCTCGCGCGGCGTGTCGTCGTAGGCGAGCGCCACCAGCTCGTCCAGGTTCGTCCGTTCCAGTTGCTGTACGGAAAATAGTACCTTGGCCTCGCGCATCTTGCGGTGGCTGATGTAGTGGTCGAACCAGGCGCTGGGCTGCTCGATGGCTGCGCCGTGGGCGGGCAACGCCATCTGCGCGCTGAGCTCGCTGAGGCGCTCGAGCTGTTCGAGGTAGGTCTGCATGTGGCCGTCTTGGGGTTCGATCAGGATGGTGCCGACGCTCGCCACCATATCGCCTACCACGAGCGCGCCCAGTCGTGGTTCGTGCAGGCACAGGTGTCCGGGAGCGTGCCCGGGAGTATGCAGTGCTTCCCAGCGCTGGGGGGTGGCGCCATCGAGCTCGATCACGTCTCCATCCTCGACATGGCGATGACCGAGCTCCGGTCGCCAGGCATCCCCCATGCGAAGCGCCGTCTCGCGATGAGCGAGCAGCGGCAGTCCGAGCTCCTCGCTGAGCGCTCGAGCGCCTGCGACGTGGTCGATGTGGTGGTGGGTCACGAAGATCGCCCGCAAGCTTCGCCCTCCCGAGGCCAGACCCCGCGCCCACTCCACGAACGCGCGCTGCTCCGCCTCGTGGGGCGTGGCCGGCTCCACGAGCAGGATTTCTCGCTCTCCGAGCGCGTAGCTGTTGGTGTGAGTCGCCGGGGGCAGCGTGGGCGTGCGCGTTGCGAACGCGGCCACCCCCGGGGCGATCCCGATGGGGCGCTCGACGGGAGAGGCCGAGGTGGGCATGGGACGGTTCTAGTGCTCAATGGCTTGGCTGGCCACACCCCCGGCGGGGACACCGAGAATACCTTCAGCTGAACCCGCCGGTTACGCGGTTTCGCGCTCGCACAGACAATCGCGCCCCGGTGATCTCAGGGCAGTTCGCACACTGGAAGCTCGGCGTTGTCCCCCGCGCACGCCCGAGCTCTCTGGGCGCAGCCCTCGGCGCACAGACAGTCGTTGCAGGAACCGTTCTCGTCGTTGATGCAGCGACTGATACAAGTGGTCACCGCGCACTCGACGAGCTCGGACATGCAGTCGCTGCAAGCGGCGGAGACGCCCAGGGTGTCCTGGGCGCAGCGCTGCACGCACGGCTGGAACGCCGCGGTGGACAGGTCCCCGATGCACACCTGCCTTGCGCACTGCTGGTAGACGTCGAGGTTCTGCGTCTCGTCGTCGTCACAGGCGCCCGGTGAGCAGCTGCAGGGGGCCCAGGTACCGTCCGGCTGGCACGCCGAGAAGCCACCACAGCTACACTCGTTTTCTTCCCCGGGGAAACATTCTCGGGCGCCGCCAGAGCCAGCGTTCCCGCCCACCGCAGCCGGCTGCGATCCGCCTTGCCCAGAGGGCCCGCTGCCGCCTTGCCCAGAGGGCCCGCTGCCACCCTGAGCAGACGGAGCGGTGCCACCGTTGCTCGAGCCGGCTTGATCACCTTGAGCGCCGTAGCCCCCGCTCCCCGAGACGTCTCGGTCCTGATCCGTGCCGACCTTGCCGCCGCAGGCAGCGACGAAGAGTCCAGCCAAGACGACGACCTTGCGCGCGTTCGCCATGGGTAACGCTAACGCGGAAGGTCGGGGCCCAGGGCTCGCATTTCTCCGCGGCCGGGCGGCGTGAAGGTCACCCTCAGGCGTCAGGAGCTCAGCGCTCCACGACCAGCGCGACCGCTTCACCGCCACCGATGCAGAGCGTCGCGAGCCCACGCTTCTTGTTCAGGTCCCGCATCGCGAACAGCAGCGTGGTGAGGATGCGGGCACCGGAGGCGCCGATGGGATGACCCATGGCCACCGCACCACCCCGAACGTTGACCGTCTTCGGATCCAGTCCAGCCAGCTGGTTGCAGGCCATGGTCACGCAGCTGAAGGCCTCGTTGATCTCCCACAGGTCGATGCTCGACTTCTCGATGCCGAGCTTCTTCGTGGTGTTCTCGATGGCCTTGGCGGGGGCCGTGGTGAACCACTCGGGGGCCTGGGCTGCGTTGCCATAGCCGACGATGCGGGCGAGGGGGGTGAGGTTGTGCTCCTTGACCGCCTTCTCCGACGCCAGCACCAGGGCGCTCGCGCCGTCGTTGATGGTCGAGGCGTTGGCCGCGGTGATCGTGCCTTCCTTGTCGAAGGCGGGGCGCAGAGCGCCGAACTTGTCGGGGTTGCCCCGTCCGGGTTCCTCGTCTTCCGCCACCACGATGGGGTCGCCCTTGCGCTGGGGAATCGAGACCGACGTGAGCTCGGCCTCGAACAGGCCTTCCTTCTGCGCGGCCATGGCGCGGCGGTAGCTCTCCTTCGCGTACTCGTCCTGGGCCTCGCGAGTGAGCGCGTACTCGCGAGCACACAGCTCGCCGGCATTTCCCATGTGATAATTGTTGTAGGGATCCCAGAGGCCGTCGTG